>JAUVLL010000294.1 GCA_030600745.1 Spirochaetaceae bacterium
AATTACCGGCCCATAAAAACATCGAGGACTTTGATTTTTCTTTTCAGCCTTCTATCGATAAACGCATTATTAATGATTGTCTTACCTGTAATTTTATTACTGAGAAGAGAAACATCGTCTTTATCGGTAACCCCGGTACCGGCAATTATCGAAAGTTTTTGTTTATGGAAAGATTTCCATAAAAAGCACAATATTTGCAGACCTATTAGTGAAAATCTTTCCATAATATTTGGTAATCTTTATCTGCAAAACTCCTGTAGCCAGTTCAACAGATTAGTATCCTCATCCCAAACCGGGATATCCTGTGTTACAACTTCCATATACACAGATTCTAATGCTTTTCTTTTTGTCTCTGTATTTGCTCTTAAATAAATTTCGGTCGTAGTAACATTGACATGTCCTAACAAATCTCTTATATAAATCAGGTTGACATCGGCCTCGAGCAAATGCATTGCTTTCGTATGCCTTACCATATGTGGATGAAGACTTTCAGGAAACAGAACTTTCGAATAGGTTTCTTTAGCCTGTTTCAAATGCTTTTCCAGAATGTATGTTATGCCTGGTCTTGTGAACGGGAGTCTGTTACTGTTATAAAACAGAGGGTGGAATTGATTTCCGTTTTCTAAAAGGCGGTTTTCGTTCATGTAATTCTCTAACAGATTGCGTGTTTTTCCCATGATGGGAACACATCTTTTTTTGTTTCCTTTTCCTGTTAATGTTATCGTAGCAGGTTTTGTGAGTCTAACATCACCTGTTTTTAAATCAATTAATTCCTGTACCCGTGCTCCAGTATCATAGAGAGTTGTCATTATTGTTAAATCACGGCGTCCTCTTTTCTTCGCAGTGTCTGGTTGTTCCAAAATATACTTCAGGTTATCCTGTGACAGATAATCAACCGTCTTATTTTCCCGCTTTTTAAATGGAATGCCTAAAATTCTCTGGCACTCTAACAGGATTTCCGGATGTTCTGACTGGGTATAACGGTAGAAACTATGGATGGCTGCCAGTCTCTGATTGCGGGTATTAATACCGACTTTACGTGTTTTTTCAAGCCAATTTAGAAAATCTTTGATAGTGTCTGCTTTTATTTTATCAAACCTAAGATGCTCCGGTTTAATATTTAATTCTAAATCACAAAATATCAGTAATTGTTTGAACGTATCTCGGTAGGACTTTATTGTATTGGTACTGACGTTACGCTGGCCTGGAAGGTATTCTGACAAAAAGCGCGTCAATGTTCTTGCAAAATCAGTCTGCCTCATAGAATGGTACCTCCGGTATTAAAGATGAAAAGTTCTGTTCTACAGAAGCTACGATTTCCGGATATAAATCAGCAGTCAGCCTTAAGTAATGCTGTGTACCTCTTAGATCAACATGCCCCAGATACCCAGAAAGATAGGGAAAAAGGTTTGTAAGGTTTTCTTTATTTAAAACCCATTTCTTTAAGCAGTGAACGGAAAACGAATGTCTTATATCATGGAGTCTTGGTCCTTTTCCACTATGGGAAATCCCAGCTTTCCAAAGTATCCCTCTGAACAGTTTATATATAGTGCTTCCCTTATAATGCCCTCCATACGGAGATGGGAAGAGAAATGTATTACAGAACTCATAATTATGGATTTTCCCTATATACCGACGGCAACGTTCCGTCAAGGTTTCTGCCATTGGCACCATGCGCTCTTTTCCGAATTTCGTATCCCGTATAAATAAAGTCCCTTGCTTTAAGTCAACATCATTAAGTTTCAAATTCACAGCTTCTGAAATCCGCAGTCCGCATCCATATAACATACGAAACAGGAGTGGAAGTATCAGATGCCGGTTGGGAGAAACATTGGAAACAGGATAATTGTCGCATACAGTAAAAAGACTTCTTAACTCTTCTTCCGAAAAAATATAGGGGACATAGGAATAACGGTTAATCGTAACAGTAGCATCCGGAAAAATGTATGCCTCATAACCAAGGCGCACCATATATTTTGCCAATCCACGCACTATTGAAATCCTTCCATTTCTGTTACTGTCTGTTTCGTTTGGTTTTTTTTCCGTCCAAAGTAATATCAGTTCCTTGGGAAGTTTCTTTTCTCCCAAATGTTCTCTGGTAGCCAACGTGTCAAACTGTTTCAAAAGAGAGGATGCTTTTATGTATTTGTAGCCCACAGCCCTCTTTTCCTCTATATATCCGGCTATCAGTTCGCCAAGAATGCTTTCAAAGGCAACTGTTTTTTTAGGCATTCTTAAACACCTCCTCCGGATCAATGGCACATGACCGTAACCCTTCTATTCCTGTATGCAGATAAACCCCTATAGACTTAGAATTGAAATGTCCAAGTATTTCAGAGATTACAGGTAAAGGCGTTCCCTGTTCAAGTAGAGAACTTGCAAGTGTATGACGAAGCGAATGTAATCCGTGCTTTTTACCCTTTGGAACATGGATTCCGGCAAGTCTGGTATATTTCGTGATAATATTATGAAGATTGGCATCTTTTCCAAAAGCCTCATAAGGCGCATTCATCCGAATAAAAAGAAAAGGTGACTCACTAATAGGACGTGCATTTTTCAGATACTCAATCAATGCCCAGCCTATATCATTTAAAATGGGGTAGGTGACGGTATTTTTTGTTTTGCTTTGCCTAATTTCTATGGTTTTTGACTGCCAGTTTAAATCCGATAACTTCAAAGATGTAATGTCACCAGCTCTTATACCAAGCCTGGTTACCAGAAGCAAAATAGCATAATCTCTTTTACCAGTAGGATTTCCTCTGTCGATGCTTTCCAGCATATGCATTACATCTTCCTTACTCCAGACAGAAGGAACTGGAGGATAATAATACTTACTTTGTTGTGGGACTTTTAAGGAAAGGTCTTCATCTGTATATTGATTAAAGTAGAGAAACCTTAAAAACACCCTGAGTGTTGTTAAGATGGATGCAATACTTTTTTCATGGTGAGCATAGATTGTTTTTGCATAATCGGATATCATTTCCGAGGTAATATCATTTGTATTCTGTACACCTCTGGCATCCAGATAATCTATGAAGAAAAACAATCGCTGTATTCGTGTGCGTAACCCTCTTTTTGAATAATCGTTATTCTCGCATTCCTTTTCATAGGCTGTTAGTTCTTTTTTAAACTGTGGGGGTTTAACGTATCCAGACTTTTTTACAATTCGGCGAATTATCACACCATGTAGTTGATAATCTCCCAGAATCCGTATTCTTCTGATGGGGTCTCTGTACGACTTGGGCATGGCTTCAGTATAATAGTTGACTGTACAGTTATACCTTTCTTTTAAAAAAGCACTTCCAAGTTTTTCTGAAAAATAAAGTTCCTCCTTTTCCTTGGCAAAAGCAATCACTCTCTTGTAAAAGCAACGAAATCCACAAAGCGAGTTGTGGGAATAATTCAGCCTTTCAAGTTCTGCCAACACTTTATCAACAAGTTTATTGATGGTTAATTTTGTTTCCATAAGGCACCTCCTAGATTATTTTTTATAATCTATTGTGAGGTATTATGGAAAGAAATAAAAGTATATTTCCACTAAAATAGGCATATGCCCTTATTTCTTTCCATAAACAAAAACTTTCGATAATTGCCGGTACCGGGACTGCCGGCTAGAATCACATTCTGACTGTCTTCGATAAAATCAAGGCATTTAAGTACCTTGAACCATTTCCGGGCATCAGGAGGGAGGTCTTCAATCGATAGCTCCTCCAGGTATTTTCGGTAGGGAAAACCAGCCAGCCTGATTCTATTTTTCTTACCGCTTTCCAGCCTGAGATCATATTCCTTTAAAAGAAGGTTATATAAAAATTCTTCATAAGTTAAGTTTTTCATATTGGCTTCCTTGATATCATCTGCCAGGTATCTTCTCACCCCAGGGAGTCTGACCTGTTTACTGATTTCTTTAATCTGATCCATGATTTCATTTTTCATGCTGATACCTCATTTAACATATCTTGATAGAGGTTGACGATTCTTTGGGACTGGACCTCTATATCAGAAGGATGGATTATTTTACTTGAGGTATCATCCTTTCTTTCGAGGATGGTTCTGATCTTTTCAGTACTTACACCTTTAGGGTTAACCTTTTCCAAAAGGGTGATGGCCTGCTTTACCGATACCAGGTTATGGTCGGCAGTAAGCTGTAAAAGTTCGATAAAGCTCTTCTCTTTGCCCCGGTAATAT
>JAUVLL010000113.1 GCA_030600745.1 Spirochaetaceae bacterium
ATGATTCAGGCCTGGTTCAACCGGGGATATGATGTCACGGAAGCGGAAAAATTGATTAAACCCGCCCTGAAGGAGCATAAGAACGGAAACTTCACTATTCTGGAGCGGCTGACCGGGCAGATCCTGAAACGATTGATTCAGGCACCTATTGACTTGTCCCATCCCTCCCAGCAGTATGACCAACCGGAAACATGGGAGGAGATCCGCTCCTCTTTCCGTGCAAAAGAAGATAACTTTCCTGAAGTAAAAAATCTGGAAAAGAAAATATTGGGCGGATGGAACGGCCAGATCGCCGGGGGATCTTATGGTACTGCCCTGGAAGGGTATACAGGAAAAACCCTCCGAAAGGTTTATGGCGACAGACTCAACGGGTATATTAAAGAACCTGAAACATTAAATGACGATATTACTTTCGAGCTGGCAATTCTTAAAGCGGCAGAAAGGACCGGATTTAAGATGACAGCAGAAGATATAGCAGATATGTGGCTTCAGTACATCCCATTCGGATGGTCCGCCGAATATTTCGCACTGGAAAATTTGAGAAGAGGATTCTATCCCCCTGCATCCGGACAACTGGGGAATTTTTTCTCTGAATGGATCGGTGCTCAAATGCGAACTATGGTCTGCGGCTATCTGGCACCTGGAGATCCTCTAAAAGCGGCGGAATATGCTTATATGGACAGTTCAGTATCTCACGAAACCAATGGGATCTATGGAGGGATCCACAGCGCCGTCCTCAGCTCTCTGGCATTTGTTATGGATAGTGCCCGAGAGGTGCTGCTAAAATCCAGGGAATACATACCAGAGAATACCGAGTTTGCCCATTTCTTCGATATGGCCATAGAAAATGTTCAGAAACACGATAATCATATTACTTCCTGGGAAAAACTGGAGGATTCCATTAAGACTTACAACTGGATCCACACTTATCCTAATATGATGGCAGTAATACATAGTCTCTGGTACTGCAACGACGATATAGGCCGTGCCTTTCGGATACTGGCGGACTGTGGTGTTGATGTGGATTGCAACGCAGGCGAAGCAGGCAGTGTTCTGGGTATTATGTTTCCCATTGATCCAAAATGGACAGACCCTTTTAACGATACTCTGGAGACCTATGTCCCGAGTATGGAAAAGATGAAAATCTCCGAACTTGCCTCATGGACTGCCGGGATCACCAGAAAAATGTCTAACCATGATTAAGGAGGATTTTGGGATTACCTTGATTATAAGAATGGGAAAAGGTAGTGTGTTACTTTCTTAATCTTCAATCAGGTTAATCAGCAAAATCCTATAAATCCTAATAAGATTGCATGGGTTTGTCAGAAACAGTCGCAACCAGTCTTTTTGATATCGCCATTGCTTCATCCTGCAGATCTTCTACATTTATAGTTAAAAGTTTTCCGTTCTCTACTACCATCTTCCCATCTACAATAACAGTGTCAACGTTTCTGTTATTTAGTGAATACAGTATATCTGCAAAGATATTATTTCCAGGCATCATATTAGGAGTAGATGGATCTATTATCACCAGATCAGCAAGAGAGCTCTCTTTTATCTCGCCGCAATTTTTGAATCCGATTACATCCCCTCCGTTAAGAAGTGGAAGAATGTCTGAAATTAAACCGGTTTTAGGGTTATGGGTTGAACATTTTGCCAGAAGAGCAGCATCCCTGGCAGTCTCGAAAATATTTACTGTATTGTTTGATGCAAGACCATCACTTCCAAAAGCTACTTTTATACCTGCCTTAAGTGCCCTGGGCAACAGATCATTAATATCCCCGAATTTCATGTTGGTCTTTGCACAATGGGCAATCCCGGCTCCCCTCTTCTTTATCAGTTTTAGATCCTCATCTGTGGCCCAGTATGCATGTGCCAGTATAGTTCCTTCCCTAAGAACTCCGGTTCTATCCAGAACCTGAACCGGAGTCAGACCAGTGTTCTTTAAAGATTGTACTACCTGTGCCTTTGTTTCAGATACATGAATGTGCATAGGAAGCCTGAGTTTATCAGATTCAAGGACAACCCTGCTTAGAAAATCTTCAGGACAGATATAAGGAGAATGGGGGCCTAAAGAGATTGATATTCTGGAGTTTTTACCTTTGTATTTTCTGGTAAAATCCATTGCTGTTTCAAATTGCTTTTCACTGTCAGGACCAATACCAAATACAACCCATGCAAGATTGGCACGCATTCCGGATTTCATATATGCATCAAAGGCCCTGTCCATTGCAAAGTAGTGGTCTGCTACGGCTGTGACACCGGACAGAAGCATCTCGGCAGCACCTATAAGTGTACCGGTATAAACATCATCGGGAATAAGACTCTGCTCATAGATCCAGACATGTTTGTTAAACCAGTCAGATTCTGTTACATCCTCAGCAACCCCTCTTAACAGAGTCATTGCTGTATGAGCATGGGCATTTACAAGACCTGGAATAATGTATTTACCGGTACCATCGATAATAAATTCACCAGGCTGAAATGAGACAGGTCTGTCACTTTCAGAATTCTCTGTTATTTTTTCAATTCTTCCATCATTTATCAACAAGTCCATATTTTTATGTATGGCCATATCTTTAAAGGAGAGAATCGAAATGTTCTTAATAATCATGCAAACTTCTTATCCAGTGTATTAATAGAATTCAGCATAAATCGTACAAATTTAGGGGTGTCCACTTCCAGAGCCACATCTACATTAGAACTTCTCCCGGTAGCACCATGAATATCGACTACTGTAGCTCCCCGTGTCAGTTCACTGGATACTTCCACCTGAACATTAAGAAACTTTGTTCCAATTACAGATGGATCAATTACAGCAGCCACAGCAAGAGCATCATGAATAGGTGCTCCATTAAGACCAAAAATCTTTTTATTGGCATTAGCAAAAAATTTCAGCAAAGGTCCGACTTTCGATGAAATAACACCATTGCTGGCAACAATACCATCAATCTCCTTAAAAGACATAAGAGCCCTGTTTGTAACATCCAGTCCAACCATGGTAATAGGTACACCGGATTCAAAAACTATTTTTGCAGCTTCAGGATCCACATAGATATTGAACTCTGCCACAGGGGTAACATTGGAATCATGCATCCCCCCGCCCATCAGAACTATCCGTTCAATCTTATGTCTTATATCCGGTTTTTTAAGAAGAACCATGGCAATATTGGTTAAAGGTCCTGTAGGAACCAGAACTATTTCCCCCAGGCTCTCTTCGAGCATATTGATAATAAAATCTACAGCATCAATATCCAGTGCCTTAACCCCGGGTTCCGGAAGTTCCGCACCATCAAGACCGCTTTGGCCATGAAACTGAGGAGCTGTTACCAGCTCCCTTAGTAAGGGTTTGTCTGCTCCCCTCGCTACAGGAATCTCTTCATCTATAAGTGTAAGAATTTTTAAAGCATTCTCAAAGGTTTTATCACCAGTCTGATTTCCTGCAACTGTAGTTACACCTAAAAGATCAATTTGTTCAGAAGCAGAGGCCAGCATAATAGCCATCATGTCATCGTGACCGGGATCACAATCAATTATTACCCTTGTCATGAATCACCCTTACCCGGATCTGCAACTGGAATAGCAGCATCCCCTGTGTCAAAATGTTCATGTATTTCACCACCAACTTTTATTTTTACTCTCTGGGCCCGGATGGCAAATATCGCCAGTGCGATTATAGTTACCAGATAAGGAATCATCTGGATAAGTTCTGAAGGAACATTAAGGGACGCAATATAAATGGCAATAGAATTAACAAACCCGAAAAGCAGAGATGCTAATAGTATACCAATAGGCATATTCCCACCTAAAGTTGCAGCAGCAATCGCAATAAATCCACGACCGGCAGTCATATCTCTGGAAAACCATGAAACGTAACCCATGGAGAGATAAAGACCGCCTAATGCACCAAACAAACCGGATAACATTAAAGCATATAGTTTAATTTTATCTACATTTATACCAACAGATTCAGCTGCATCAGGATTCTGGCCAACAGCCCTTATTCGTAAACCAAGGGGTGTTTTGAACATCAGTACATAGAATAACGGCACAAACAGGAGAGCAACGTAGGTAAGTATATTATGTCCGCTGAAGATTTCTCCCAGTATTGGAATTGATTTTAATAAAGGAATCTCAATACTTGGAAATACCAGACTCTGCAGGGAACTTGTACTTCCTTTATCTCCTGTAAAAAGGAAAAGAAGAAAAATTGTCATTCCCGCAGCAAACATATTAAGAGCTATAGCTCCAAGAATTATATCTGCCTTCATTTTTAAATGGAAATAGCCGAGGAGAGCCCCCATTAGTATACCAGCAGCAAGTCCGGCAATCAGGGCAAGAAAAAGACTTCCGGTAAAGGCGCTCACTATAACACCAAAGAAGGCGGCCATAAGCATGATACCTTCCAGTGCTATATTAACAGAACCGGCCAGGTCTGAAACTGCAACTCCCAAAGCAGGGAATAATAAAGGAGTCATTACCCTTAAAATCGCGAATGCAAATCCTGTTGAGAAAATACTACTGAGCAACGGATTCATTACCAACCTCCACTCTTTCTGCTTCCTTAATGGTTATTTTGTTTTTCCATGTAGAAAGGAAGGCCTCAGCTGTAATAAGAATAATAATTATAGATTGAATTACAAGAACAAGCTCTGATGGAACATCTGCCATCAGGTTTAGAATCTGTCCTCCGACTCTGAGATAAGAGAGAAAAAGAGCAGCAAAAATAATAAAAATAGGGTGGTTTCTTCCTATTATTGCAACAATTACACCATCCCAACCATAGCCTGGGAGCGACTGCCAGTTGAATCTTCTGTGGAGACCCATGATCTCAGTTGCACCTCCTATACCGGCAATCATCCCGCTTAAAACCTGTGCAAGAATAATTACTTTAATAACATTCATACCCCCAAACTTCGCAAACTTCTGATTATGCCCAGTAGTTCTAATCTCGTAACCTGAAGTAGTATGATAAAGGAAGTAGTATCCTAAAAATGCAAAAATCAAAGCCAGAAAAATACCCAGATGGAGTCGGGTACCAGGCATGAACTGAGGCAGCCATGCAGTTTCCGCAAGTTTATAGGACACCAGGTATCCTGCATCCTTGTCTCTGAAATGATAGTTGATAAGATAGAGTCCGCCGAAATAGGCTATATAGTTCATCATTAAAGAGGCAACAAGCTCACTGGCACCCCACCTGGCTTTCATAAAACCGGGAATAAACCCCCAAATTGCTCCTGTAGCTCCTGCAACAACTAAAACCATGATAATATGCAAAACAGTCGGCATGTTTGTGGAAATTGCAAATGCCGTACCAACTGCTGCACTAAGAAAAAATGCTCCTTCTGCACCAATGTTAAATTGTTTCGCCTGAAAAGCTATTGCAATAGCAACTCCGCAAAAGATCATTGGAGAGGCATTTTCTATTACATTTGCAAATCTTCCTTTGGAAAGTAATGGCCCTATAAAGAACTGCTTAATAGAATAAGCCGGCATTTCGCTGATTAAATATATTAAAACAACACTTATAATAATTCCAACAAGAATTGCTGTTAATGTTCTTATCAGAGTGAAATATTTAAGAATGAATTTTTCCACTTGCGCCCTCCTCTTTCTTTACGCCCAACATATAAGGGCCAAGATCCATTCCTCTAATATCCCTGCAATCTGTAAAATGTTTGGTTATATGTCCATCGTATATTACTATAATCCGGGTAGAAAGTTTTATAATCTCATCCAGGTCGGCAGATATCAGAAAAATTGCCTTTCCTTCATCCCTGGCCTTCTTCAACAGATCATGAATCAGTTCTTCCGATCCTATATCAACTCCTCTGGTGGGTTGTGCTGCAATAATAAGCTCAGGGTCCGATGACAATTCTCTGGCAACTACAACTTTCTGAATATTACCACCGCTTAAAGCTCCTGTAGGAGTTTTAGATGACTGGGTAAGAATATTGAACCTTTTTATCAGATCTACACTATAATCCTTTATATACTTCCAGTTCAGCCTTCCTTTTTTAGAAAATTCAGATTTATAATATCTGTCTACTATAAAATTCTCCTCCAGGGAAGCAATATCTGCAACCCCGTTCTCCATCCTGTCTTCCGGAATATGAGAGATCCTTAGCTCTCTTATTTGACGTGGTGTCATACCAATAATATTCTTACCATCGACAGAAACAGCTCCATCTGTGGGTCTCATAAGCCCTGTGAGTATATTTACAAGTTCAGATTGACCATTCCCTTCAACTCCGGCAATACCCAGAATCTCTCCTGCACGAACATCAAAATTAATATCCTTAAGAATCTGCACATTTTCATAATCAATATATGAAAGGTTATTTACAGACAGTCTTACCTTGCCCGGATTCTCCGGTTCGGCAATACGACCGGAATTGATATCTCTGCCAACCATTAGATGTGCAATTGCCTCTTCAGTCAGTTCTGCTGCATCTTTGGTGGTTATTACCCTGGTATCACGCATGACAGTGACACTGTCTGCAAGTTTTTTAACTTCACTTAGTTTGTGGGATATAAAAAGGATAGTCTTTCCATTTTCTTTGAGTTTAAAAAGAGTCTCAAACAAAACTTCTGTTTCCTGGGGAGTTAATACCGAAGTTGGTTCATCAAGTATAAGAAGTTCTGCATTTCGAAAAAGAGCCTTCAGAATCTCCACTCTCTGGCGTACACCAATAGGCAGATCCTTAATTTTTTTATTTACCGGAACATCCATGCCGTACTTTTTAGAAACCGCATCAGTAGTTTCCAGAGCATTAACAGTATCAAGAAATATCTTTCCCTTTTTAGGTTCAATACCAAGAATCATATTTTCTGCTACTGTCAAATCCGGAGCCAGCATCAGGTGCTGATGGACCATACCTATTCCCGCTTTAATGGCATAATTTGGATTTCGAAAATTAACCTTTTCTCCTTTATAAAAAACATCCCCATCCTGGGGGTGGATTTTACCGAATATAACATTCATAAGTGTGGATTTCCCTGCACCGTTCTCACCAACAATTGCATGGATACTATTCCGTTTAACATCCATGCTTACATCTTTATTAGCTATAACACCAGTTGGATAAACCATGGTGATGTTTTTCACCTGAAGAATATTTTCCATTCTTTCCTCGAATTTATCTGAAATTAAATTGTATAATTGCAGGGACACGAAGAATCGTGCCCCCCATAAATATAGAAATAAATTATATCTACTGACCGATGGCAGTTCCAACTTTAATTTCACCACTGGTAATCTTTTTGGTAATTTCATCAATTTTGGCTCTCATATCTGCTGCGACAATTTTCCGGTAATTTTCGTTGTCAGCAAGACCTACTCCGCCTTTTTCGATGTTAAGAACTTCTGCTTCTCCATATTTAAGAGTACCGTCAATATGCATTTTGATAGCTCTGAAAATTGAGAAGTCAACATTTTTCATCATAGATGTAACAATATTAGCTGCTTTTGCAGGATCAGTATCTGCAAAAAGAAGATACTGGTCTGAATCTACACCAAGGGTATATTTACCTTTTTCTTTTGCAGCATCAATACCACCAAGTCCCTTTTCACCGGCAACATTAAAAGTTATATCTGCACCCTGATCAAACATAGCTAAAGTAAGTTCTTTACCCTTTGCAGGATCACTGAATGCACCGGCATAAGTAACAAGCACTTTTACATCAGGATCAATATAGGCAGCACCTTCTTCAAAACCAACCTTAAAGTCATTTATAACAGGTATATCCATTCCACCAAGAAATCCAATAACTTTATCGGGATTAGCCTGAGGAAGATTTGAAGTCGTAATCATAGCCGCAAGAGCACCTGTGAGAAAAGATGCTTCATTCTGACTGTAAACAATAGAGTACACATTCCCTAAATCGCCGTTTGCATAGTTAACCGCAGTATCATAGGTAAAGAATTTCTTTTCGGGATGATTGGGAGCTATCTTTTCCAGATATTCCACAAGCTGCCATGTACCGGCAATAACGATGTCCCAGTCACCTTCAGAAAGCTGGAGAATATCCGGTTCCCACCTTGAAGAATCGTATCCGCCTTCAACAACCTTTCCAATAATCCCCAACTCTTTTACAGCCTGGTCAATACCACGGGCGGCAGAGTCAAAGAAAGATTTGTCTCCAAGTGTTCCATTTACATAGAGAACTACCTTTACCTTTTCTACAGCAGGAGCAGCGGCCTCTTTCTTTTTACAACCTGTTACACTAAACCCAATTGCCAGCACCATAAGAACAGCGAGACCAACAATGAGCATCCTTCTAAATTTGTTCATTCAAGAACCTCCAAAAAAAAATATATTCAGACATCTTATTCTAATGCCTTTATGGATTTTAGTATAGAATTAAATTTACCTTTTTTTATTTCAAGAATAATGTCCATCTCTAAACCTTTGCTGGGAACAGAAGTCCCTCTCATGGTATTAAAGCTTAATTCCATCTTCAAATTTCCCTTAATTCGTCTGGAAACAATAGATTCATCTAAAACATAGGCCATAGTAATGGGATCAGGAAAACCAACTGCCCGGCTGCCAAAGACCTGTTCGAGAAAATCCAATGGAACCTTCTGCATATCAAGAAGTAATTTACCTGCTTTTGAATCTTCCAGCCCAAGGGCATTCAGCTCTTCTTCTGTATACATAGCAGAAACAGCTGCATCCCAGGGTACAATTGTAAGAGGGATTTCGGCATCAAAGACAAACTGAACA
Source organism: Spirochaetaceae bacterium (assembly GCA_030600745.1). Lineage (GTDB taxonomy): Bacteria > Spirochaetota > Spirochaetia > B11-G9 > B11-G9 > JAJRQE01. Next base: position 8,727 of record JAUVLL010000113.1, read on the forward strand.
GATTCAGGATCTGCAGCAAAGTTAAACTCTGCAAATTTTGTTATATTCCCTCTTTCCAGGGCACCGCCCATGATTACGATTTTTTTAATCAGGTTCTTTAGCTCCGGAAACAAATTGATACTCATAGGAATATT
>JAUVLL010000148.1 GCA_030600745.1 Spirochaetaceae bacterium
TTCCCAATTAAATCTATATGCTCCCAGCCCCTGTCTTTTTTTACAATACGACGTCCGGGAACAGGGACAATTATACTATCAGAGTATTGTTCAATCAGAACATCGGAAAGTTTTTTTGCGAAATAAAAGGATAAATTTTTCCGGTCATTGAATTTATACTGATATATTACCTCTTTAATGTATCCGGAATATTTGAATAAAGATCTATTTGACAAATAATTAGATTCACTATCCCTGCATCTTAGACAGTTATTTTTTTCAGATATCAGTGAAATCCCGCAACAAGAGCATATATTCCCCTTTACAGGCTTTAATAAATCTTCACAGGAAGAACAGATCGGATAATAATTTGCTGTCTCTCTAATAATTTTTCCACAAAGAATACATTGCTCAGGCAATAACAGGTTTAAAAAATATTTTTTTATCTCCATACCTATATATACACATGATATTACTCTGCTGCTTCAATCTCACTGCGAAGATCGAAAAGAAACTTAAGAGCTTCAATAGGTGTCATACTGTTAAGATCGGCCGATTTTATAGAGCTTTCTACAATATCCTTTCTACTGAACAGGGAGGGCTGTACATCTTTATTTTTTATATTTCCAGGTTCAAACTCTGTTTTCTTAACTGTATTTATACCTGCGAGAATTGATGAGGCTCTTAACAGCACCGATTGGGGAATACCTGCCAGTTTAGCTACATGAAGTCCATAGGAATCGCCTGCAGCACCTTCTATTACCTTTTTCAGAAAAATAATGTCACCCTCTTTTTCCAATACATCAAGATGGAGATTGATAAGGTTTTTATTCCTGATTTTAGTAAGCTCATGGTAATGAGTCGCAAAAAGAGTTTTTATGTTCCTGTTTAACAGATATTCAGAGATAGCCCAGGCTATAGATAATCCGTCGTTCGTACTGGTACCTCTACCAACTTCATCCATAATAACCAAAGATCTTTTAGTTGCATTTCTCAGGATAAAAGCAGTTTCATTCATTTCAACTAAAAAGGTTGACTCACCTCTTGCCAGATTGTCAGAAGCACCTACTCTACAGAAAATTCTATCTGTAATTCCAATTTTTGCATACCCGGCGGGTACAAATGATCCTGCCTGTGCCATTAATACGATAAGTGCAACCTGTCGCAGGTAAGTTGACTTGCCTGCCATATTGGGACCTGTAATGAGGGCAAAGGTGTTTGTATCGTTTTTCAATTCAATTGAATTTGGGATAAACTCACCTGGACCGAGATTTTGTTCGACAACAGGATGTCTTCCCTGATTTATTTTAAGTCCTGGATTGTCATTCAGTTCAGGTTTGATATATCCATATTCTGTGGCTGCCTGTGCAAAAGACTGAAGACAATCCATATCTGATATATATGAAGAAACAGCCAGGAATGTTTTTATTTCTGCCTTAACTTCATCTCTAATTTTAATAAAAAGCTCTTTTTCAAGTACTACTATCTTTTCTGCAGCACTATTTAAATCAGATTCCAGTTTTCCAAGTTTTTCAGTAGTATATCTTTCATTATTTACCAACGACTGCCGACGGATAAAATATTCCGGAACAAGTTTTTTATTTGCGGTTGTAACTTCGAGAAAATGACCAATAATCTTATTATACTTTATTTTAAGATTTGAAATACCTGAAATTTCCTTTTCAGATTCAAGATACTTCCTAAGATACTGCTGACTGTTATGTTTCATTTCTTTAAGTTTATCCAATTCCTTGTTATAACCGCTTTTAATCATTCTCCCTTCAGTTAAAAGTAAAGAGGGTTCCTCACGAATTGAATTTATAATCAGCTCTCTGACGGATTCAATTTTTATTGTTATTTGAGAATCAAGATACCATTTATCTGAAATATTTTTTAATTCCGTCAGCAAATTTGAAATAACAAGTACACTGTCAAGGCTCCTCTCCAGGGCAGCCAGATCTTTTGCATTTGCTTTATCCATTGCAATTTTAGATGATAACCTTTCTATATCCAATACCGATTTCAATTGATTTCTAACAGTATTTAAAAGAATCTGATCATGATAAAGAAAATCGATTACTGAATGTCTTATAGTTATATTCCGGATATTCCTTAAAGGTCTAAGTAGCCATTTTTTAAGTTTTCTTGAACCCATTGTAGTTTTTGTTTTATCAAGAATGCTTATTAGTGTGAAGCTTTCAGTATTATCCTGTAAATTACGTATTATTTCAAGATTTTTCTGAGTTGCCTCATCCATTCCCATATAATCCATATCAGAATAGATGTTTATAGATTGTATGTGTGCCAGAAGACTTTTAGATGTACTGTCTATATACTCAAGAAGTACGGCAGCTGCAAGAATTTCCGGGCTTTTATTATGCAAACCGAAAGCTTTTAAATTTGCTGTACCAAATTGTTTAATCAATCTTAGAAAGGAACTTTCCAAATCATATTTCCAATCCGGATATCTGTTTATTAATAATCCTGGTTTCTCAGCAAGAAGACGTCTTATAACCGGATCTTCTTCCAATAACGATTCCTGTATAATAAGTTCCGATGGATTTAAACTAAAAAGTTCCTTCTTTAACTTTCCGTCTCTACCTTCATAATCTATTGCTGTGGCTCCAAAATCTGCTGTAGATAGATCCAGATAAACAAATGAAATATAATTTCCGGTTTTTCCGATAGATATAATATAGTTATTATGATTTCCCTTAAGATAGTTTTCATCAATAACCGTCCCCGGGGTTATTACTTCGACAACTTCTCTGTCAACTATTCCTTTTCCTTTTTGCGGTCTGGAAGTTTGTTCACATATTGCAATTTTCTTTCCTGCATTTAAAAGTCTGGGAATGTAATTACCAGCCGCATGGTATGGTATTCCACACATAGGAATACCATGTCTTGCAGTAAGGGTAATATTCAGCAACCTGGATACTTCATGTGCATCACTATCAAACATTTCGTAAAAATCCCCAAGACGATAAAACAGCACGGCGTCTCTATTTAGGGATTTAATTCTCCTATACTGAAGCATCATCGGAGTTATATCTGACATTTTTGTCAGTTACCTGCAGATGCCCGTAGAATTAATCGTTCAATAACCTTTTCGGTTATATCAACTTCGTAATTGTAGTAGAGTATATTTGGATCTTTTTTCCTGAGTATTATTGAAAACCCTTCGTTTTCTGCTATAAATTGGATAGTTTCTATAATCTCCCTGGAAAAACCTGAAGATGTAAGGAGATTTTCCTTTTTTGATGCTATTCTGTCAGACATTATTTTATGATATTCCTGCAGGTACTGCTGTTTTTTCAAGATATCATCATCCAGTCTTAAGACTAAATTGTCATTATTTCTGTTTTCAGCATCAATTTTCTGTTCCTGGAGTTCCCGGATTTCATTCATTTTTGCATTAGTGCTTTCATCTACCCTCCTGGTAAGTTCATCTATCTCTCTCCAGGCTGTTGATTCCTTGAAATAATCGGAAACAATCTTTGTCAGATCTACAACTCCTATCATTGTAAGTTTTTCTGCAAAGGCAGATGTTGTCAGCAGTATTGTTATAGTTCCAATAATCAATAATTTTCTGTTCACTTAAAACTCCTTAATTCACATAGATCGGTCTTAAAAAAGGCCGAACTGAAACGCAATTACAAGCTGTACACCTGAATTGGGATCATCCGGATCTCTAAATATTTCACCCGGCTGCCACTCGAAATTACCATCAGGAAATGAAAATCTCTTTGTTAAATATAGTCCTATAGGTAATCCGGGTATAGTAAACCTAATACCGGTTCCAAAGGAAAACATAAAGTCACTCAATTCCATAGCCTGGACTTTATTTAAATCCTGCCAAAAACCTGTGCCACTAAAAAATATGTCGCCCCAAAGTACATTTTCTGCTATAGGCATTCTAAGTTCAACCCAGTTATCCCACATAGCTTCTCCATCCTGTGAGAAATGCCAGCCCCTGGCGATGTTCATTCCGTCTGTATAAAGCATATCCCCGGTAGTAGCATTCAAATTCCAATTCCAGACAGAGTCATCAGAATAATACTGTTTAAGAACAGCCGAAAATGAAGTATGTGCGGCAAATACTGTTTTAAAGTTATAACTTTCACTTACCGGAATATCAATAAGTTTAAGAAAGGCCTCTGCTTTTGACTGGGATTTAATATAATGAGTTTGACCTCCAAGGATTCCTCCTGCGTATGTTGTAAGCTGGTTTAGTACAAAGCCGCCTGTCGGATTCGTTACAAAATCCCGTTTATCCCATATAAGATTAATCCATAGTTTATTGTTAAAAAGCCAGTTATCAAGATTGTTTCTTATAGCAGGATTAAACGGACGGTATTCTTCCGGGTCATAGCTGATACTATTCAATGATGAACTTACACCGGTGGCGGTTGTTAATCTTCCCAGGAAGGTATGAAATGTATAACCGGTATTGGCACCAAGAGAGAATTTCAGATTATCGTATTCCATCAGGTATGCGCTATCTATTGTTTCTCCATTATCTACAGCAGCCCGCCATTCTTCATAGCTGTTATAGGGGTCCGGTGCCGCTGTATCATCAGAATTATATTCATCTTCTGTGAATCTGTCTGGCATTATATCCTGCATTATACCAGTGTACAGCTGATGGGTGAACGAGAAATTTGTTCCCGCGGACCAGCGTTTACCCATTAGCCATTTTTCATTAAAACCAAGAATTACACTCTGTTTTATTGGGGAAAGCTCGGTTCCAATACTAAGTGTTTCCCCTCGACCTCTAAAGTTATTCTCATTCCATTTTAAAAAACCGGCAACAGGATATTCTCCGGCAGCACCTGTAAAAGTAACGCCGAATTGAATATCCGTATTCTTTCCTTCCTCAACATTGATTACCAGATCCATAAGCCCTTCCGCACTGCCATAGGGTGTCTCCGGTGCAACAGTGGAGAAAAGTCCGGTGTTATATAGATTCTGAATTCCTGCAATAACCTTTTGCTTGCTGAAAATATCACCTTCCGACAAAGGTATTTCTCTGTAAAGAACAAAATCCAGTGTTTTTACATTTCCTTTAATAATAATATTCTCAATGTGAGCCCTGCCTTTCTCTATAATATTTAAAGTATATGAGACAGTATGATTTTGTTCATCCCTTGTTTCCTTAAGCTGAATATCATTGTATATGTAACCATCATTGTAATAAAGATCGGATAGTCTGGCAAAATCCATATCAAATCTGGTTTTATTTATTAAATCACCTTGTTTATGATGAATTAGCAAAAGAAGTTCATCATCGCTAAAAAGCTGATTTCCGGAAATATTTATTTCACCAAATGTCCACTGGTTTCCTTCATCAAAATAAAAAGTAAGACTAAGATAATTTCTACCATTTTTTGACTCAACAATTTCCCGTTTTACTTCTACAACCTTTACATCAATATATCCACGATCCCTGTAATAAGTTTCAAGTGCAAGTTTATCATTTTCCAATTTATTTTCCTGAAAAACACCTTTACTTAAAAGTGACTGTACCTTAATGGAAAGCTGATCCTTGAGGTCAGAATCGGAAAAGGCCTCATTACCTGAGAAAAAAATCTCCTTAATCCTGGTCTGGCTGCCTTCATCCACTGTAAAAGTCACTTTAACTGTGGAATCTTCCTGCTCAAGAACATATGTTTCCACTGATACATCGGGGTAGCCTTTAGCGTAATAAAGATCAATAATACTGTCTTTGTCATATTTCATCTTTGTTGTACTGAAAATATCATCGCGCTTAAGAAGGATTGCATCAAGAATATCACCCTTCCTGATCTTCTTATTCCCTGAAATGACCAATTCATCCACCAAAGGACGTTCTTCAACGGTAAAAATAACAATAACAGCATTTTTATCAGAATCTGCCGGTTCTGCTTCTGCGCTGAATTTTTTAAAAAATCAAGAGCAAATAGTTTACTTTGTAAATCTTTATAGACTCCGGGAGAATACGGGATGCCTATAAATTGTGAAGTAATCCCTTCCAGATCAGAGAGATCAATATGGTTTAGTCCCTCAAATTTTATTGCTTCAATAGGTTTCCCCATATACCATGGGCCTGTCATTGTCGCTGTGGATTGAGCGGGTAGTAATCCCAGAATGCTGAAGAAAAGAAGTAACAGCAATAATGTCTTACGCATAAGATCTCCTTATCTGACTAATAACGGATTTTAGATACCCGTTTTATCTATTTTTGACTAATAATGAGTCCCCGACACTTCGTGTCTGGGATGCATGGTCGAGCAGCAAACTTGTTTGCGACCAGACCACCCATTTTATCTATTAATATGAGTAGCCCCATGATAACTCAAGACTTGTGTTTTGAATACTTGACACAGGGTCGTCAAAGTCTGGTTGTACTGTAAATCCCAATAAAAATAAAGGGGTCTGCCACTCCATACTAACAGACGAATCAATAAATAATTCATTTGTGGCATATAACTGATCAGATTCAAGAATTTTCTGAGTACTAACCTCCAGTCTTGCCTGTAAGAATATATCATCTCCCAGGTATTTTCCCAAGTATAAAGAAGTATTATCCAGATATCTTCCAAAACTATTTGGATATATTTCCTGATTTGTTGTGTCGGCATCAACAAGTCTATCAATAAGTATATTCTGAATCACCCGGGTTCTTATGGAAAACAGGTCAAGATTAAGAATATCTTTTACTTTCTTCTCAAAACTTCGTATAACACCAAACTGAGTCACTAAATCGCCGGTAAGAAGAAGTGCAGAAGATAGATCGATCTGTTCGTCACCTAATTGTGTAAAAACACCTGTTCCTAAAATAGAAAATATTTCAATATCCGATAATGGCGGATTGGATTCAAAACGGGGAGAAAATTGACTTACAGGCATTTTATCAAGAATTAATGATATATTAACTACCTCCCCTTCATCATCTACTTCTCTTATCTGTGCTATAAAATTCAGAAGAGGATCAAATTTAGTTTCATTTTCATTAAATATTAGTGATCCTTCAGAAAGATAAAAACTCTTCTGAAAGTAGTAAATACTTCCATACTTTATACCTATATCACCTTTTAAAGAATATGTTCCGCTAAGTTTATCCATGGTAAAATTAAGTACTTGTCCTTTATCCGCAGTGGCACGCAGGATAGGAAGTGTATCTGACGGCCAAAGAAACTGTACTCCCCGACCAGTCGTAAATTTCATATTTGTAAATATTGAACCTGAACCGGATATATTCTCCTGTAAGATTGGACCAAGATTAATTATACAGTCATTAACAAGCAGATCACTATTTATAGTAACACCATATTCATTACTAAGAATGTTCATATTTCCGGTAGCAAAACCATCCATATCAAGACCTATGTCCGGAATATTATAAACAATGTGCAGTCTGTCTTCTTCAAGTGTTTTTATTGTTAAAGCCCATAAGTCTGGTATCCACTTGCTGAAAGTCATATTAAAACCTATATTTACAGTATCATTTCTTATCTTCAGATTTTCCGGTCCTATTGTTAGAGTTTTATCTTTAAAAATGATTGTTGTATCAAAAGGTGTAATATTTTCCGGTACCATAGGGACATTTACAATAACATCCCTGGCATTGAGAATACCGTCAAAATCGGGATCAGTAACAGAGCCGGAGAGATTTAGATATCCATAAGCAGTACCATCTGTAAATTCAACAAATTCACCAATAGGAATAAGATTGATAAGAGGCAGATCTACTTCCAGATTTGTTATTGCAAGATCAATCAGA
>JAUVLL010000020.1 GCA_030600745.1 Spirochaetaceae bacterium
TTGCATCTATTCCCAATTCCGATACTTCAGATAAATAATTGTAAATTTCTTCCAGTTCTGCCTCTTTTACAAGTGTATTGAGTGCAAGGTAGATCTTCTTTTCATGTATTTTTGCATAGGCTGATATTTTTGAAAGTTCCATGACTGTGAAATTGTTGGATTTTTCTCTGGCGCTGAACTTAGGCAGTCCTGCATAGATTGCATCGGCACCGTTTTCAAATGCGGCAAAAGCGCATTCGACATCTCCTGCAGGGGCAAGTAATTCCGGTATTTTAGTCATAGTTTATTCTTCCAGATCGTATTGCTTAAATAAATTGAGTATTGATTTCTGGGGTCCTTCAAACACCAGGTTGATTCCTTTCTTTTTCAATTGTGTGTATAAATTCAGAAAGCCTGCAATACTTTCTTTATCTATCTGTTTTACTCTGGAAAGGTCAATAATAATCTTTCCAGTATGTCTGCTTATTTCTACTCTTAATACTTGTTTCAAGTACTGTAAATTATTTATAGTAACTGTTCCCTTAAGTAAAAATTTTCCGGGATTGCTGGAGTCCATTATAATACCGAAAGGTGTCGGCCATTTTTTTGATCTTTCTTTTTCTTTTTTATCTTTCATTATTTGATCCAGCATTTCATTTGTATCACGCAGTCGCTGGACCAGACCCTGTATAAGTTCCATAAACCATCCGGGAACATTGTATATATTATTGTAAAATTCCCTGATATCAATAACATATACATTCCCTGACTTTTCTGCTCTTACATCTGCAGATCTGATACCTTCCTTAATAAGGGACATTTCACCAATTACATCACCTGCTTCAGCATTAGCCAGATGAATAGCTCCTCCACCTGATCCACGGGACACGGAAAAGAAACCTGATTTTACTACGTACATGGTATTTTCTATATCTCCCTGTCTGATAAGCAGTTCCTTTGCCTCTACACGTTTTAAAGGGATTTTTGTAGTTGTAATAATGTCCTGTATTCCTTTTATTGAAAGTACTTTATCTCTAATTAGCTGTATATTTTCAATTTTTATATTATGTTCTGCAACATCAGAAGTCCGGGTTAATTCATAAAGATAGCTTATGCCTGCCTGATCAATATCAATTACATCAGAAAAATCAAGAATAAGAGGTTTTACATTTTTTAATTTTAATTCCCGGATTTTAGACTTAAGCATATCTATGGAAGATTCTGAAAGGTTACCTTTCAGATATAATCTTCCCGGGCGGATATTTATATTGTATTCCAGTGATAGTGAATCAACAGTTTGAATTTCAGACTTCCAGGGGATATCAGACTTTGAGTCTCTTGCAATATAATTACCCAATAGTTCTGTTGTTTTACGAATTCTTCTAACCAAAACCTTGGCAATACTGACAGCCCAGTTTGAAAGTCCGAGTTCTTCATCGACAAGTATATCAGGCGATATTACACTTACCATTAGATCTCTTTCTGCAATAACAGTGGCGGATCTCGGCACACCGGTAAGAAAGCCCATCTCTCCAATGTACTGTCCTTTTCCAAGTTCTGTAAGGGTTATCATCTGATCGTTTTTAAAAATCACCACTTTTACAGAGCCGGATCTGATTATATACATCTCTCTGGTTGTATCACCGTATTTGAAGAGTGTTTCACCTTTTTGGAAGCGTGCTAATTTATCTTTGCTCATTTTTATATTATGGTTGAATTATTCCAATTTAACAATGATTGAGAGTATTTTTTTTAAGAACTTGACTGGAATTTCTATTTTAAGAGATTTACTTGAGTTATCTTTAATCTCAAGATAGAATAGGCCGCAACATGGAGGCAGAAATAATGCACGATTTAATTATACTTGGAGCTGGCCCCGGAGGTTATGTAGCAGCAGAAAGAGCAGGAGCGAGAGGAAAAAGTGTTCTTCTTATAGAAAAAGCTGAAGTAGGTGGAGTATGCCTTAACGAAGGCTGTATTCCTACAAAAACTCTTCTAAATTCTGCCAAACACTATTCCCATGCATTAGATTCGAAGATGTTTGGCGTTTATACTGAAAAAGCCAGTTTTAACCTTGAAGAAGCTCAAATTTGGAAAAATAAAGTAGTTACAACAAATAGAAAAGGTATTTTATACCTTATGGATAAGTATGGTGTGGAAGTTATAAGGGGAACAGGAGTTTTTAATGATGATGGTACTATACAGGTAGGTGATAAAATATATTCAGGTAAGGATGTTATCATTGCTACCGGTTCTTCACCCTTGATTCCCCCCATACCCGGAGCTGATTCAGAAACAGTTTTTGATAGTACCGATCTTCTGGAAATTAAAAAAATACCTTCCAGTCTGATAGTTATAGGCGGTGGTGTAATTGGGTTGGAATTTGCATCGTTGTTCTCCATGCTGGGTGTCAAAGTAGATATAATAGAGATGATGGATGAGATTGCCTCTTTTATGGAGGCCGAATTTGCAAAAGGTATGCGCAGAGCAATGAAAAGGGTTAAGTTTCATCTTGGAGCCAAAGTTGAGTCTATTGACGGGAATATGGTTAATTTTGTAAGGAAGGGTAAAGAATTAGAAATTGAAGCAGAAATTATCCTGATGGCAGTAGGGCGAAAACCGAATTTATCAGGAATTGGACTGGAGAAGCTTGGTATTGAAATGGATAGGTCAGGAATAGTTGTAGATGAAAAAATGGCCACATCCCGCCCTGGCTTTTATGCAATTGGGGATGTTATTGGCAAATCACTCTTTGCTCATTCAGCATCCAGAATGGCTGAGGTTGTTGTAAATACAATTTGTGGAGATAAGGATGAATTGGATTACGACATAATTCCCTGGACCATTTACACTCATCCTGAAGCAGCTTCCTGCGGGTTAACTGAAGCTGAAGCAGTTAAAAGGGGTATAAATATTAAAACTGCAACTCTGCAGATGAGGATAAGTGCAAGATATTATGCCGAAAATGGTATGACTCCCGGGTTGTGCAAAGTTGTAGTGGATGGGGATAGTGATAAAATTATAGGCATTCATCTATTAGGATCTCCATGTTCAGAAATGATTTTCGGTGCGGCTCTTATGATGCAGACAGGTATGACAACTTTGGATATTAAGCATACGATTTTTCCTCATCCAAGTGTTTCGGAGGTTATAAGAGAAACTGTGCTGGCGATTGACAGCTGATCAGTGCTTTTGATCAATTTTTCCAATTAAGATCAATCGTTCTTCCTCTACACTTCTGGTTGGAAATTCCAATCTATCAGGATCTGTCCATAGAGTTTGTGCCTGGTTCACCCTTCAAGCTCTTTAACCCTGTCCCGGAGTTCTTTTATCCTGAATTCCCGATTTACAAACATTTTATTATACTGTTCAAGTTCCTTATTTTTTTCTTCAAGTTCCGCTGTACGCTTTTTTACCAATTCTTCCAGATGTTTCCGATGTTTCTCCAATTCTTCTTCCGCCTTTACGCGTTTGTTAATTTCTAATTGCAGACTTACATTTGTCTTTTCGAGTTCAATCACTTTCTCTTCAAGCTTGGTCGCTACGATATCTGAATATTCCTTTAGATACTCTTCTTCTTCTTCTTCTTTTGCGATGAATTTTACATGATCTGTTCCTTTTTTTAATTTAATATCCAGTATAATCGATTTTAATTTCTCGATAAATAGATCAGGTTCTAAAGGTTTTTGAATAAAGGCTCTGGCTCCAAGGGAAAGAGCAAGTTTTTCATCCTTATTACCGGTATAAAATGCAGAGTAGAAAATAAAAGGTATGTTTTTTATATCTTTATCTCGTTTAAGATTTTCCAAAAAACGAAAACCATCCATTTTAGGCATCAATCCGTCGGAGATAATCAAATAGGGTTTATGAACCCTGGCCATCTCCAGGCCTTTCTGTCCGTCAGCTGCTTCCAGCACGGCGTAGCCCATATTTTCCAATATTTTGCGAAGAAGGCTCCTGTCTTCAATCTGGTCTTCTGCGATCAGGATTTTATATTTTGCTGCCATATCTCTTCAATCTCCTCTATTACTGTAAATGGATCTATCGGTTTTTCTATGTAACCTGTAAAGCCTTCTTTGAGGTATTTCTCCCTGTCTCCAGCCATGGCATATGATGTAATGGCAATTATCGTAACCATGCTGCCGCACCCGGATGTCCTTATCCTTTTGGTTGCTTCTATACCATCAATACCTGGCAGCTTTATGTCCATCAGGATAAGATCCGGTTCCTTCTCAGCTGCAAGCTTTACTCCCATTTCACCTGTTTCTGCTTTAATAACATCATAACCCCGGTTTTTCAGCAATTTCGTGATAAGTCTCATGTTATTTCTGTTATCTTCAACAACCAGTACTCTTTTCATATTATATCTCCTTATCTAAAGGGATAATCAGGGTAAAGGTGCTTCCTTTGCCATACTTGCTTTTCACACTGATATCACCATTAAAAATATCATTAATAATTTTTTTCGTAAGATAAAGCCCAAGACCAGTACCCGGAGTTATTTCCTTAAGAGGTGAATCGAGCCGGATAAAGGAATTAAAGAGTTTGGGCAGGTCTGCTTTTTTTATACCAATTCCAGTGTCCTGGACAGATATCTCCAGAATGTCCCCATTATTTACGGCTTTCAACTCTAAACTGCCACTTTCAGTATACTTAACTGCATTACTCATAAGGTTCAGCACACACTGAAGCAGCCTCTTTTTATCACTTACAATAAAAAGATCCTGGGGAAAAATTGTTTTAATATTAAGTTTTTTCTCATCGATATCTCTTGAAACCGTCTTTATAGCCTCGTTAAGTACATCACCCAGTTTTATCTTCTCGAAGTAAACCTCTAACAGGCCTGTCTCAATTTTTGAGATGTCTATAACATCATTTATAAGGCCAAGGAGGTGTTTAGAAGATTTATAAACAATCTGAAGGTCTTTATTTGCTTCCTTATCTACTTTTCCGGAAATACCATTCAGTATTAAACCGGTAAAACCAATTATCGAATTTAGGGGGGTTCTAAGTTCGTGATTCATGCTTGCAATAAAAATGGATTTCATACGGTCCAGTTCCTTAAGTCTGGTGTTTGCTTCTGCAAGTTTATTTTCTATTCGTTTCTGATCTGTTATGTCTTCTATAACAAGAATGGTCCCATTTGAAATCAACCGTCCTTTAATGGACATGAATTGCTCACCTATTAGAACAGGGGAGAGATTGAAGGGATGCCGGCCTTTTTCGAGATGATTCTCAACCGTTTTTGTCAGCAGGGGAATATCTTCTATTAATTCCAGTATGTTTTTACCAATGGCCCTGTTCACGGACATATTTTTTCCTAAATATTCAATTCCGAAAGAATTAGTCATAATAACTTCGCCCTCTAAATCGAAAGCAACGATTCCATAGGGTGCACTGCCTATGATGGATACTAAAAACTCCTTTACTTCAAAAAGGGTTTTTTCCTGTTCACGTTCTAAAACACCCATAGTATTTACATTTTCCTTTTCGCAACGAGAATGGTTGCATCTCCATATTCCCGACGATAGTTCTCCATAATAAAATTAGCAATTTTCTGTGCTCTTTGCTCTAACGGGAAATTATCCTCAGTGAAGCGGGGGCTTATTCCGTCGGAGCACATTATAAAAATGATTTTCCGGCCGCATCTGTATCGCTGTAATTTTAAATTCGGCAGCTGGATATCCCCCACCATTCCTTTCCGGCTTAGAAGATTTATTTTTTGTTTTGTACCCATTACATCTATGCTGGTATCGCCCACTCCTAAATACTCTAAAGAGCGTGGTTTTACCAGGAGGAGTCCCAATACACAACTACTTACAGAAGAATGGTCAAATTCCTCTCTCATCTTTTTATGACATTTGCGTACAATTGTCGTCAGATCAGATTTATAATTCTGTTCAACAATATCTTTCACGAAATTTGCAATTTTATGTGCATTAAATCCATTCCCTGTCCCGTCAATAACAGAAAGAAGCACCTTGTCACCGTCAAATTCTTTTATAAGCCAGGCATCACCGTTAACAGGGTAACGTTCATCATTTAAAGAGAGTATTCCATATTCAATCTCTTCTTCCGGAATTTGCAGGTATTTTTTCATAAATACTTTTGTGCCCTGTCCAGGTTTTGATCTGATGGAAAATTCATCCATGGCCCTCTTAGCCACATTTAAGCCTATGCCCAAACTGGCAGGCAGGCTGGAATAGCCTTCATTCATAACCTTTTTTTTATCTTTAATACCCGGACCATTATCCTTAATAACTATTTTCATACTTTTTTTATTAGATGATAATTGTATAACTGCAGTGCCCCTGCCGGCAAATTTTACAGCGTTACCGGCAATCTCCGAGACAGCAAGAGCTGCTTCAGCACAGCTTATTCTGTCAAAACCCATACGATCAGCTATTTCAAAGGCCTTATCTCTTGTTTTTGCAGTATCTTTTTCAGTCTCGATTTTAATCATTACAGATTCGAATAGAGGCACTTATTCTATTTCAGGTTCTATTTTTAAAAGTTTAAATCCCTGTATTTCAAACACAAGTTTAACAGCGGATTTCAGGTCTCTGGTTATTCTAAATCCGGTCATAGAAATACCTGTAGTAATCATTATCTGGGCAACCGATGGAGCTATCCCGCAAAAAATAGTATCTACACCAACAAGTTTTAATGTTTCCCCCAGCCTGACAAGATGTGATGCTACAGCAGAATCGATAATATCAATGTTGCCAAGATCGATTACTGCAATTTCAATGCCCTTTGAGGTCAGCATTTCCAATATTTTATCAGTAATGGCTTTCATTCTTGCAGAATCCAATGTGCCGAAGAAGCCGGTGTAAAGACATTTGTCTGTAAGTTCATTGACAACAAGGGGCACCTCGCCACCAAGTCTTTTCCGGCTGATAGCAACTTTAGGCTCTGATATTCTGTCTTTTTTTTCCATTTTGTTCTCCTTGTATAAAGTTAATCATAAGTACAATAAACATCCTTTATTATACACTGATATCTGTTCTTTTCTAACAATTTTTTTTCCTGATCACTGTTTACTGCTCCAGTTCCCTAACCCTGTCCCGGAGCTCCTTAATCCTGAATTCCCGGTTGACAAATATTTTATTAAACTGTTCAAGCTCTTTATTTTTTTCTTCCAGTTCTAATCTTACTTCGTTTACATCCTCCAGGAGAAAAGTAAGAGATTGCCGGGATTCTTCCAGATGATCACGGTATTTTGTTAGTTCTTTTTCATTCTGTTTTCTCTCGGTGATGTCAAAAATAACACCTTGAAGATACTGAGGATCCCCGGCATCGTCTTTTATAATCACAGCTTCGTCCCTGATCCATACTATCCTGTTGTCAGAGGAGATCATTCGATATTCCGAAATAAATGGTTGACTGCTTTTGTAAGTAATATTTAGAGCTTCATGCACTCGCTCACGGTCTTCGTCGTGCAAGTGTTTTAACAAAAAATCAGGAGTAGATTTGTATTTATCAAGAGTAATACCCAGTAATTTTTCTATCTGGGGACTGATATAGAGTAGTGTACTTGCTTCATCGAGGGCGGCAGTGTAGGTAACGGATGGAAGCTGTTCAACAAGCGTTCGGAATTTTATCTCACTTTCCTTAAGTGCTTCTTCAACTTCCTTACGTTTAGTAATATCCTGCTGCAGGAGCATTGTTTTTTGATTAACCTGATATTTCAGGAAACGGCTGAGAATAAAGAAAGTAAGCGCTAAACCCAATATGAAAATAATGAGTACCTTTACCCAGAGAGGAAAAAAGTCAATTTTTTCAACTCCACCCAGATGTCTCTCCATGGAAGTGTAATATATTGATCTATTGTCTCCTTTTAGTTGTATTAAGTCAGAATCAATTATCTTTATCAGTCCGGGTGTCAGCTCAGAATTCTTGTTGAATGCAAACTGGATATAAGCCGGCTGGAATATTATTGGAGTTCGTTGGACACTATATTCTTTTTCATGTTTATGCCCAAAATCTTTATTTGTGACGCTGGCAAAAACTTCTCTATTCTGCAGAGCTTTAAAAACTTCATTATAACTATTAAGTTCAACAATTTCACATTTTAATTCAAATTTATTTATTATATCCTTTAATCCTTCAGAACCTTCAATAACCACACTTCCCTTTAAACCGGCTATTTTTTTACCTTCCAGATCAAGAATTGAATCAATGTGTATTCCTTTATAGGTATACAATAACGACCAGCTTAAAAGAACTGTATCAGTGTTAAATGAAAACTTTTTCTGCCTGGCTGGTGTTGAGGCAACATCGACCATCATATCGATTTCACCAGTTTCCAGACGCTCCATGCATTGATTCCAATCCCCATGGATCAATTCGATCTCCCAATCTTCTTTTTTAGCTATATAATTGGTAATATCTGCCCAGAATCCGGAAACCTCGCCGGTTTCATCAGTGAATATCTTTGGGGAATTCTCATATGTTCCAATTTTTAGATGCAGTTTTTCCCGGGCAGCTATTGGGAATGAAATATAGATAATAACAAATAAAATAATGATTCTTTTCATAGATAAATTATTCCTCTATTCACTTTTTCCTGTCACTAAGGCTTCCTTCTTTTAGTATAACGAAAACAAAATTCGATGGCAATAAAGGTAAGGAATATTTGATGTTATGAGTAATAAAGATATACCTGTATTTCAATACCTAACGTATTGGGATTTAAGGATATTTCATAGAAATCCTATTGAAGAAGGGCTTGTTCCATAATCTCTTCAGCCCCGAAGGGGTGCCCTCTGTTAACTGGTGGTGGAGCCCTTCGTTACACCGGATCAGTACCACCCTTTCTAATACTTAAGTACAGGGTAAATACCGTTTTTGCTTCAGATCACATAAAATTCTTGTGCAATCACCATATTCCGGTTATAATATAATAAATCCCAGGCTGGTCGTAACTTCGTTACTGCTCGCCTATGCATCCATATACAGGAGAGGAAAATGTATAAAAACAGAGAACCCTGGAAAGAGCTTGAAACCTATAAGGGAAAATATTTTTCGGGTGAATGGCCGACATTACCTGAGCTTTTTAATATAACGGCAGATCGATTCCCGGATCGAAGATGTTTTTCAATTTATGATCCTGATTTGTTTTTTACCTATAAGGAAGCTCATTCAAAGATTTTATCTGTCTCCAATTATCTTAAAAAAAATGGAGTAAAAAAAGGTGATAAGGTAGCTGTAACAGGCAAAAACTCTCCGGAATGGACTATTGCTTATCTATCTATTATGTATGCCGGTGCAACAGTTGTTCCTCTTGATTATCAATTACATGCAGAAGAAATTACAGCGCTTATAGATTTTTCCGGAGTATCATTACTTTTTGTCGATGAAGAAAAATTTGATGAAATCAGACAACTGAAGAAGAAATTAAATTTGATATCTCTTTCTCCGGTTAAGAAAGATTACATACTGGAACTGAAAGATCCTGGAGAGCAAACTGGAGAACTCCCTTCAGAAAATGATCTGGCTGCCATTCTGTATACTTCCGGTACAACCGGTAATCAAAAAGGGGTTATGCTGACACAGAGTAATTTTGTCAGTGATTGCTTCCTGGCACAGGGTCATATGACTCTGACTGAAAAGGATGTTTTTTATGCCCTCCTTCCTCTTCATCACTCCTATTCCATGCTTGCTGTATTTATTGAAGCAATATCTGTAGGAGCAGAAATTGTATTTGCAAAGAAACTTGTTGTTTCCCAGATACTTAAAGATCTTAAGATTGGAAAAGTAACAATGTTTTTGGCTATTCCTATGCTTTTCAATAAGATGCTCAAAGCTTTGATGAACGGTATCAGAGAGAAGGGGATAGTTATCTATGGTATTATAAAATTTCTTATGTTTATCAGCGGATTAATCAAAAAAATTACAGGAAAAAATCCAGGTAAAAAGATGTTTAAAGGTTTGCTTGCAAAGCTTTCTCTGGATGAAAACCGGATATGCATCTGCGGTGGAGGCCCACTGCCGTCTTCAACGTTTAAAATGTTTAATCAGTTAGGTATAGATTTTGTCCAGGGTTATGGTTTGACTGAAACAGCTCCGATTATTGCACTTAATCCGGTTGAATACTACAAGGAAGAATCTGTAGGTGCTGTTACACCGGGTACAGAGATGAAGATTCTTGACCCTGATGAAGATGGGGCCGGAGAGATCCTGGTTAAAGGTCCAATGGTTATGCAGGGTTATTATAAGAACAAGGAAGCCACAGATGAAATATTTACTGATGATGGCTGGTTGAAGACAGGTGATGTGGGGTATCTGGATGAGGAAAATTTTTTATATCTGACAGGGAGAAAAAAATCTCTGATTGTTACGGAGGGTGGAAAGAATGTATTCCCTGAAGAGATAGAAGATCATTTTCAGCTGTTTGATGAAATTGAGCAGATCTTAATAAGAGGATATGTTCTTGATGATAAAATGAAAACTGAGGGAATTGAAGCCCTGATCTATCCTAATATTGAATCTCAGAAGAAGGCATTTGAGAAAAATGGTCTTGAATATACAAAAGAAAATATTAAAGCAGAGTTTGATAAAATTATCGATCAGGTGAACAGAGAGCTTCTTCCCTATAAAAGGATATCCAGACTACGTGTTTTAGATGAAGCTATGGAAATGACTACAACTAAGAAAATTAAAAGGTTTAAAGTTTTAGCCGATTAGTTAGTATGGTCAGAAGAAACTTAATACTGGTTGTTCTTTTATTTACAACTATTTATGCCTCCTCCTGGGAGGCAGGTTTATTTACTTCAAGTTTTATTAACGTTCCTGAGGGCTGGTACGTTATGGAAAATAAAGAGGACAAAGTAACCTTTGCTGATTCTACCGATTCAGTGTTTCTACAGATTAAGAGATATCCGGGTAGTGCTTTTAGCACTGCTATTGATATATACAGTTATGTTTCCAGAGAATTGGGTGCATCCGGGGAAGGTGAAGCCTTTTTATTTGATACAAAAGAGAGTTATTTCGCCAGTATTGGTTTTGTATCTTCAGGATACAGATATCGGGGATATTTGATCTGTATAGAAGGAGAAACAGAGGATATTGTTCTTTTAGCATTTAGTGATGAGGATACATATAATGCTGCACACGATTTTATTCTTTCTTCTATTGATTCCTTTTCCCTTAACGAAGCCGGATTAAAAACCCCGGGGCCGGTCAGCCAGTTTTATTATCCCTGGCCGGGAAGGGATAAAAAGATTAGTTATCTGACCATAGCCGAACATGAAATCCCAGTATTCTTTGATCTAAATGAAGTAGATGCGGCACGTATTCTTATAGAAAGAGAAGTCAGAATACTGATTCAGTACACAGATTCTGAACTTTCCGATTTAGCCTGGATCAGATATTACAGGCTTATCTACAGGGATAACTATAATCGGTTAAGAAGAATTGCCCGTATAGTAAATCGGGAAATGGCAGAGAATTTTGAGAATCTGAGCCAGCTGGAAAAGAGTTCTCTACTGCTTTCATGGATACAAACCTTTGAATATATCCGGACAGGAACACTGTCTGACTTTATGAGTCCCATAGATACAGTTCTGAAAGCTGCAGGAGATTGTGATTCAAGGGCTCTCCTGTATGTTATACTACTTGAATATAACGGTATAGATAGTATATTAATGGTTTCGTCAGAATATAGCCACTCTCTTGCCGGTGTAGCGGTTGAAGGCGGTGGTGCACATTATTATCATGATGGATCAGAGTATCTGATAGCAGAAACAACAGACAATGTTTCTATTGGTCTTATTGACCGTGATATGGCTGATCCTTCAAAATGGATGGGGATTACATTTTAATGGAAAAATTAACAAGTCGTGAACGAAACATACTTAGAAAAGAAGCACATACGCTAAAACCTGTAATAATGGTTGGAAAAAATGGTGTAACACCTGAATTAACAGCAGCTGTAGACACTGCTTTGACTGATCATGAACTTATAAAGGTCAAATTCCTTGATTTTAAGGAAGACCGAAGGGAATTGAGCTCCTCTATGGCTAATTCTGTTAAAGCAGAAGTTGTTTCGGTAATAGGCAATATTGCAATTCTTTACCGGGAATTGGAAGAGGATTAGAATAGATAAATCATGGGTGTTCATGGAACGGTAGGGACAGGTCGCATGGAACGGTAGGGACAGGTCGCATGGAACAGTAGGGACAGGTCGCGACCTGTCCCTACTGTTCCTTGTATTTCAATACCTCGGTACTCACATAATCCAGTTGTATTCCGGCCTGTTTAAACATATCTTCTGATTCATCTGCAGAATGATATCTGTTTTCACATACTACCCGGACTATTCCGCAATTTATTATCAGCATAGCACAGGTTCTGCAGGGGGTCATTCTGCAGTAGAGGGTGGCTTTATCTATGGATATACCCTGTTTTGCTGCCTGACAGATAGCATTTTGTTCAGCATGGACTGTTCTTACACAATGCTGTGAAACGTGACCATCTTCATCTATTACTTTTTTCATAAGATGACCGACATCGTCACAGTGTGGTAATCCTTGTGGAGATCCCACATATCCTGTAACAAGAAGCTGTTTATCTCTGGCTATCACACATCCGCTGCGGCCTCTGTCGCATGTAGCTCTCTTTGAAATTGCATCTGCAACTTCCATAAAGTAATCATCCCAGGAAGGTCGTTGATATTTTTCTGTATTACTCATGCGGATCTCCTTGTATAGTTTTAAGTATATCAGGAAATGTGAGAAATGAAAAACAAAAATGAAAATCTGGTACAATTAAGGGGTTGCCGAATATAATTACTGCCAGAGATTTTAAGAATATCGCAGTAATAACAGGTGGCAGTTCATTTATAAACTCAGTTTTCTGGCAGGATTTGTCAGATTCTTTCATCAAAGCCGGAATTAAATTCCATCATTACGTATCTATAGGTGAAACAAATCCTGAAAAAGTAGATGAAATTGTTGAGGACCTTCAGAATCGGAATATTGATGCTGTTGTCGCAATTGGCGGTGGTACTGTTATGGATACATGGAAGGCAGTGTCGGCAATGCTCTGTATGTCCGGCAGTATAGTTGATTATCTGGAAGGTGTTGGAACAAAAGACCCGACTGGTGTACGAAAACCTTTAATATGTATACCGACTACATCCGGGACCGGATCGGAGGTTACAAAGTTATCAGATTATGGATTTACAGAAAACGATCTTATCAAAGCTGCTGCGATAACAGGATTAAAGAATACGCCATGCAGATTAGAGACTGGGGATATTGTCAGCATGTTTTTATCCCGGCTCTAGCTGAATTCATAGACATCGCAAATGCCTCGAATTTGGGTGCATTGATTATTTCTGTTAATAAGGTTAATCTGTCACTTTATTTCAGGGTTTGCTGTTGGGGGAAAATTATGGAGTACTTAATTGTATAGCAGAAAATGTGTTTTCAGACTGGGGTTTTTTCTTACAGCTTTTGTGATGATTTTGCTTTTCCAGGGATGCAGTTTGAAACAAACCCTTGAAATTGATAAAACAGCAGCAGGGACTGTTACTTTTGAATTAACGCTTGCTTCATATTTCACAGAAGTTGCTGAACAGCTGTCAGAGCTTATGCCCATGGATTCTGAGTCTTCGAATAATAAAAATGGCTTTTTTGATTTAGGAAAGATAACGAAAGACTTTGAAGATGATAAAAATGTTGTTCTTCAGAGTTTGGAATCTCCTTCAGGGGAGATACTAAAAGGCAGACTTTCCTTTAATGATGTTACAAGTGTTTTTAATGGTGATATTTCTTCAGAAGGAGAAGGTATTTTCAGATTTTCTCAAATTGGAGACGTTCATACACTTTCTTTGGAACTAAGTTATGCTACAATCGGGAGACTTCTTCTTTCGAACCCGTCTATGAATTCACCTTTGATGGAGAATTTTGGTCCTTTGGCAAATAAAGGGTTAACGGATAGTGATTACCTTGATATGATGCAGTTTGCTCTGGGTGACGAGAGTAGAACAGGTATTAAGGAGTCATTTTTATTGCTAGATGTCAATGTAGATGGTAAAGTTGTGTCCCAGAAGGGTGGAGAACAACTGGATGAGGACACTGTCAGATACAGGATACCATTACTCAGGATATTGATACTTGACGAACAGCAATCCTTTTCGGTGAGCTTTACTGAATAGAAAATAACAGAAATCTCAAAAGTGGTATTGATTCTGAATAATTGGAGGAGAAATGAGTATTGAAATTAAAGAAGTCCTGACAAAAGATGATTTGAAGGAATTTGTTAAATTCCCGTTTAAACTTTATCAGGATAATAAGTACTGGGCTCCGCCTTTTCTGAAAGATGAGATAAAAACATTGAGTAGTGATATCAATCCTGCATTTGAATACTGCAAATCAAAATATTGGCTTGCGTATAAAGATGGAAAGATTGCAGGTAGAATCGCTGCGATTATCAATAATACACTTATCGAGAAATGGAATGTTAAAAAAGCCAGATTCGGCTGGATAGATTTTATTGATGATAAAGAAGTCTCGAAGATTCTTTTGAATACTGCAGAAGCGTGGGCAAAAGAAAATGGATTGGAATCCATTGAGGGTCCCATGGGCTTTACGGATTTGGATGAAGAAGGAATGCTTGTTGAAGGCTTTGAAGAGCAGGGAACATATCCGATGATATATAATTACTCATATTATCCCGGGCATTTAGAAAAATTGGGGTATAAAAAAGAGGTGGACTGGCTGGAATTTGAGATTAAAGTGCCGGATGAAATACCTGAAAAAATTGTCCGGGTCAATAATTTAATTCTAAAACGCTCTAAACTGCGTCTTCTTGATGCTAAAAAAGCAAAAGCGTATAAACCTTATATACCTGGATTCTGGAATATTATTGAAGAAGCTTATGCTGATATATTTGGTGCTATTCCGTTTACAGAGAAACAAAAGGAGTTTTACACTGAACAATATTTTGGTTTCTTAATTCCGGATTATTCCAAGTTTATAGTAAATGAAAAGGATGAGGTGGTTGCTGTAGGACTTGCTTTCCCTTCATTTACAAAGGCGCTCAGAAAGGCAAAAGGACGGTTATTCCCATTTGGCGTTTTCCATATGCTTTATGCAATTAAGCATCCGACAAAACTCGATTTTTACCTGATAGGTGTTAAGAAGGAATATATCGGCCATGGTGTTATTTCAATTATGATGAACGAAATAAATAAGAATGCAATTAAAAACGGTATTAAGTTTTGCGAAACTTCCGGAGAGCTTGAAGATAACAAAGCTGTACAGGATATGTGGAGACACTACGAGCATAGACAGCATAAACGAAGGAGATGTTTTATTAAAACATTGTAGGATATGAAGAATTTTAATAATAAGCTTGTATATATAACAGGCGGTTCAAGTGGTATTGGTCTGGCTTCTGCGGATGAGTTCCTCAAAGCCGGTGCTTCTGTTCTTCTCATAGCAAGGAATGAAAAAAAACTGAAAGATGCCAGGGTAGTTTTAAGCAGAGAGATGGAGCCCGAAATAGGTGCCAGGATATCTATTTGTTCTTTGGATATTACAAAATATGATGAAGTACAAACTGTTCTGTCTGATCAAATAAAAAACATAGGTGTACCGGATATACTTGTTAACTGTGCCGGCATGGCACATCCTGATTATTTTGAGAAAATACCTTATGATCGATATGAGAAAACAATATCAACAAATCTTACAGGGGTATGGAATGTCTTATTTGTATTAGTGCCTGCTATGAAAAGGGACAGTCATATAGTAAATGTATCGTCTATCGGCGGGTTTATCGGTGTTTTTGGGTATACTGCATAC
Source organism: Spirochaetaceae bacterium (assembly GCA_030600745.1). Lineage (GTDB taxonomy): Bacteria > Spirochaetota > Spirochaetia > B11-G9 > B11-G9 > JAJRQE01. Next base: position 15,795 of record JAUVLL010000020.1, read on the forward strand.
AGTGCCTCGAAATTTGGTATAATGGGACTTTCGGAGGCTCTTAGAGGCGAACTGAAACCCAGGGGGATATCTGTTTCAGTTTTGTGCCCTCCTGACACTGATACTCCGGGAATGGTAGAGGAAAACAGAACAAAGCCTGAAGAGACACATGCAATTTCGGGTAACGTAACACTTATGGGTGCCGAAAATGTGGCTAAGGCTATGATTAATGGGATTAAAAGTAAGAAATTTATTATTATACCGGGAGTGATGGGGAAATTCACATTTATAATGAAACGTCTGTTTCCATCTCTTGTATTTTCAATTATGGATAATGATGTGAGGAAAGTTATTAAAAACAGGGAGAAACAAGAGAAATGAGTAGTAATTTTAAGATTTTTGATAAATGTTACGCTTTCAAGGAAGCTGAGAAAGCCAGAGCTGCTGGAATATATCCTTTCTTTAAGCCAATAGGTAAGAATGCCGGTACAAAGGTTATTATTGAGGGTCGTGAACTATTAATGGCTGGTTCCAATAATTATCTTGGACTCGCCGGAGATCCAAGGATGATAGAAGCGAGTATAAAAACCTTAAAGGAGTATGGTACAAGCTGTTCCGGATCCAGATTTATGAATGGTACCCTTGCTCTTCATGAAGAGCTGGAGAGCAAGCTGGCAGAATTTGTCGGTAAAGAGGAAACTCTCTGTTTTACTACCGGGCATCAGACAAACCTTGGGGGTATCTCGACACTTGTAGGTCGGGGTGATCACGTTATAACAGATAAATATAATCATGCATCAATAATGGATGGTATTTTTCTTACTCTTGGAATAAACAAGTCTGTAAATGTTCATAGATACAGGCATAATAATTTCGAAGAGCTGGAAAAAATTCTTCAATCAATACCGGAAGATGCAGCAAAACTAATAGTAACAGATGGTGTTTTTAGTATGGAGGGGGATATTGTTGATCTTCCTAAAATGAGAAAGCTGGCAGATAAATATAAAGCAGCAATCTATCTGGATGAAGCCCATGCAATTGGTGTTCTTGGTGAAACCGGCAGAGGTACTCCTGAGCATTTTAATAATTCTGCTTCTGCAGATATTATGATGTGCACCTTTTCAAAATCATTTGGTTCTATAGGTGGATTTATTGCCGGAGATTCCAAAATAATTGATTACATTAAGCACTTTGCAAGACCATTGATGTTCAGTGCCAGTATGCCTCCGGCAAATATTGCTGCAGCATCTACTGCTTTGGATATTCTAAAACAGGAGCCTGAGCGTGTTCATAGACTGCAGGCAATTGGCAGAAAAATGGCAAAAGAATTTAAAAATATGGGCTTTAATACAGGAATAACTATGACTCCTATTGTACC
>JAUVLL010000130.1 GCA_030600745.1 Spirochaetaceae bacterium
TCTGATTATCTGGGTCGACTGGCAATTGGTAAAGTAATAAATGGTTCCACTAATTCAAAAAACAGTATGATATGTATTCAAAAGGGAGGTCAGGAAATTCCCTTAAAAATTTCTAAACTCCAATGCTATGCCGGTTTAGGCTTACAGGAAATTGATCAGGTACAAGCCGGTGAGATTGTTGTTATCTCTGGAATTGATAATGTTCACATTGGAGATACAATATGCACAAAAGAGAGGCCAAAGGCTCTCCCCCGAATAACTGTGGATGAACCAACTGTTTTTATGAAGTTCACTCGGAACTCATCCCCACTTGCAGGGACTGAAGGGAAATTCGTACAACCGGGAAAGATCAAAGATCGTCTGGAAAAAGAGAGTCTTCTCAATGTTTCAATGCAGATGGAAGAATCTTCTGATAAAGAAAACTTTATTGTTAAGGGGAGAGGGGAATTCCAGATGGCAATTCTCATTGAAACAATGCGAAGAGAAGGTTTCGAACTAAATGTGGGAAGACCTCAGGTAATATTTAAGTATGATACTGATGGTACACGATTGGAACCTATGGAACACCTCTATGTTGAATGTGAAAGCACTTTTACCGGAATTGTTACAGAAAAATTGTCCCGCAGAAAAGCTAAACTTATTAATATGACAAACCATGATGATGGAAGAGTACAACTGGAATTCAACACTCCCGCACGCTCATTAATTGGCTACAGAGATGAGTTTCTAACCGATACCAGGGGTACAGGAATTATGAATTCTTCTTTTGCAGGGTATGACAATTATAAGGGAGACTTTGCAAACAGATACTCCGGCAGCCTTGTTTCTGACCGTGCTGGTACAGCTGTCCCTTATGCACTATTCAACCTGGAACCCAGGGGTAATATGTTTATAACAGCTGGGGATAAGGTGTATGAGGGGATGATTGTCGGGGAACACAACAGAGAGGGTGATTTAAATGTCAATCCTACAAAAACAAAAAAACTTTCAAACATGAGAGCTTCCGGCAAAGATGAAGCAGTAGTACTCTCTCCAATACTACCTATGACACTTGAAAGAGCCTTACAGTTTATACGGGATGATGAGCTGGTTGAGGTTACTCCAAAAAGTATCAGGATAAGAAAAGCGGCTTTGTTTGCTCACGATAGAAAAAAACTGGAGAAACAAAATGAATAAGCTTATTAAGGCACTTATGAAGGAATACAATATTGAACTTACCGATATAAGATGGCTTATTGCTCACCGGATAACGGTAAGCCTACTATCAAGTAATGATAATTCCGAAGAAATATCAACGAGAATATGGTCAGGTAAACTTGAGTCTGAGCTATATAATATGGAAGAGAAATTTTTAGATGACATTATTTCGCAGTTAAAAATGGGCTTAATTGATGAAGCATGGATACGTGAACAGTTTGCAGAAGCTTCAGAATTAAAGTGCAGGAGAGATTAAGTTAAAGGGACAGCCTGAATTAATCAGATCCTTGATAAACCTGTTCCAGTTCTTTCAGGCTGAGAGCCTTACTGTATAAAAACCCCTGAAAGGAATTACATTTTCGTTCTGTGAAATATTTGCTCTGCTCTTCTTCTTCAATACCCTCTGCAATTACTTCCAGTTCAAGACTTTCTGAAAGACTAATAATTGAGTTTACAATCTTCTGATTATTCTTCTGAAAAAGTTTTGTTACAAAGGATATATCAATCTTAAGACTATCTACAGGAAGATTGGAAAGATAACTTAAGGATGAATATCCTGTACCAAAATCATCTATAACAAATTTTATTCCATTATGACGGTTTTTTATCTTAACCATTATATTACTTATCCGCTCCGGAGCACTCATAATGCTGGTTTCCGTTAATTCGAGCCTGAGATTTGAAGGATTAATGCCAGTTCTTTTTATTGCATTATCAATGTTATTTACTAAATCCTTATGATCAAACTGTCTTGCAGATAAATTAATAGATACATAAAGATGTTTCCCCCAGGAAGTAGAATTTATTACTTTAAGCCCTCTGCAGGAAGTCTCCAGTATCCAGTTACCCATGGGAATAATAAATCCGGTCTCTTCTGCAATAGGAATATACTTTTCCGGAGAAATATACCCTCTTGAAGGATGAAACCAGCGAATAAGTGCCTCAAAACCCTTTACAGTACCATATCCATCAACTATCGGCTGATAATACATGTCTATTTCATTTTTAGTAATTGCAAGCTTCATTCCCTGTTCCATATCCCATCTTTCATGGGCAGAAACATCTAATTCTCCGCTAAAAAAAGCATACCTGTTTTTTCCGGTCTCCTTGGCTTTATACATAGCAAGATCAGCGTTTTTAGTAACAGTTTCAATGTCTTCACCGTTTTCAGGTATTAGAGATATTCCAATACTTACTCCGATATTCACACTGGAACTGTTAGGGGAAGATGTAAGAGTGTATGGTCTCCTGATTTCATTCAGAACATTGCCTGCAACCGTGGCAGCCTCAGTTTTTTTCCTGATATTTCGTATTAGTATTACAAATTCATCGCCACCAAACCTGTACACAGCATCAGTATCACGCAGACTTCTTCGAAGTCTCCTTGCAGTTTTAATTAATAACTCATCTCCGGACTGATGACCAAAAGTATCGTTTATCTGCTTAAATCCATCCAGATCCAGAAAAAATAAAGCACCATTAATATCCGGATTCTTTTCCATATCATCAAAAAAAACTTTCATTTCCGAATCAAACAGCTCACGGTTACCCAGACTGGTAAGATTGTCGTGGAAAGCAAGATGCCTGAGTTTCCTTTCAATATTTTTCCTGTTTGTAATATCTCTTATAATGCAGGTAAGTGTTCTTCCACTGATATCCTTGGCATTACCAAAAGACATCTCCATTGGTGAAATACCTCTGTTTTTGTTTTTTCCAAGAATTTCTATTACCTTTTTAAGACCCATCTCGTTTCGATCTACGAAATCCACATAAAAATATTTTTTAAAATCATTCATATATCTGATAAATTCCGATGGTGGAAAAAGAATTTCAAAATCCAGACCCAGCAATTCCTCTCTTTCATATCCAAACACCTGCTTAACAGCATAATTTGCATAGATAATTTTGAAATTTTCATCTATACGTATAATAACTTCAGATATTGTTTCAGATAGAGCATCATAATTATTTTTACTCTCTTTAAGCTCATCTATCAGACTCTGATTATATGTAAGGTCTCTTATTATCATCAGTTTTAAAGGATTGAAATCCCTCGTTATTGATGTTGTAAAGGATTCAAAAGACTTCATATTTCCATATTTTGTCATCCCCCGGAACACATGTATGTCTTCTGCTTCAATTTCATGATTTTTATAATCAAAGGGCTTTGAACCTTCCCATCCTCTTTTAAAACTTTCATGGTAAACTTCACTTATAATCTTATAGATACTCTTTCCTACAAGTTCATCTTCTCTATATTCCAATACAGCCTGACATGCAGGATTAATTTTAAGGATTTTATTGTTCACATCCAATTCTATAACAACATCAGAGGTATTCTCAAGAATAAGATTAAAGCTATCAGCTTCTTCAGTTGAACTTTCAAGATTTGAATTGAAATTCCGGATAATACTCTGGAACATACCGTCGAAAAGAGATTCTCCCCGATCAAGAAGTACCGGAACAACATCTGCAACCTTAGAAGGATCAGTTATGTTCCTGTATTCAGCAATATAGGAAGAGATGTTATCGACTTTATCATCCAGTGATATAATCTTATCTTCCACTCCGCCAAGAATACTTTTATTTTCCATTAATTTATGCTATTATTTTTTATTGACATTTGCAAGCAATAAATTAATTTTAAACAGCTGGTTTTACTCTACTCCTGACCAATTATCAAGAGCTTTTTGTACTGAACGGTTCATCTCCAGAGTAAAGTCTGCTGTAAATTTCTTTGTATAGAAGTGTTGACCCAAATTTTCTGAGTTTCCAGTATATTTGCCGCTTTTAAAATACTTCTCCTTAATAGGCTTAACCATCTCCATAAAATCAGCTTGCTTTAATCTTTTGTATTGATTTTTGAAATGTATGTACTCTTTTAGATATCTTGGAACAGTCTGTCTACCGGTATAATCGCCTACAGGGTAACCAAAGCACAACATAGTTATTGGGAATGTGTATTCAGGGAGATTAAACATTTCCTGATGAATCTCATAATTCTCCATAATATCACCGATATAACAGGAACCAAGACCAAGTGATTCTGCTGCGATGACGGAATTCTGTGCTGCAATAAGAGCATCACAACTGGCAAGCATTAAATCTCCAACACCGGGAGTTCTATGCTGAATACCCTCTTTTATACTATACTCCTTAACACCTGAACTGATAAAAAAATCGTATGTTCTCTGATAGTCGGCAAGAAATAACAGTACAAGGGGAGCTGTTGCAATAAAGGGCTGATCATCACAGGTCTTTACCAATCTGTCCTTCAAACTCTGATCATCTACTTCAATTATAGAGTAAAGCATCTGATTACCTGCAGTTGGTGCTCTCATGGCTGAATGAATAATTGAATCAATATCATCCTTACTAATTTTTTTATCAGCAAATTTTCTTACAGATTTTCTATTACTAATTAGTTTAAGAGTTTCATTCACAACTAGGGTCTCCAGAATTTTGGTGTGATTAAAATAAGAACTGTATAGATCTCAAGCCTGCCGAGCATCATTGCTGCACTAAGAATCCATTTAATATAGACAGGATAAAAGGAGTAGTTTAAAGCAGGCCCTATCTTACCAAAACCAGGCCCAATATTACCTAATGTAACCAGTGCTGTTGAGAATGAAGTTAGAATATCATATCCACCGGAAGCAACACTTAATGTAACAACAAGCAGAAGGAACATATAAAGAAAGAAAAATCCTGCAATGGGATAGACAATTTCCTTTTTCATAACAATTCCGTTCATTCTTAATCTGAAAACACCACTTGGATAAACCATCTGTTTCATCTCATGAAATGCCAGCTTAACAAGAGTTACTATCCTTACAACCTTTATTCCTCCACCAGTAGATCCTGAACAACCACCTACAAACATAGTAAAGAAAAGTGCATTTTTTGCAAAAGACGGCCACCCGGCAAAATCGGCAGTTGTAAATCCGGTTGTTGTTAAAATTGACGCTGTTTGAAATCCGGCATACTGTAAACTTTTGCCGAAACTACCGTATGTACCAAGAAGGTTAATGCTTATTAACAGTGTAGTTACAACAAAAATCGAAAAATATACTCTCATTTCCGTATCTCTAAAAAACCCTTTGAAATTGCCGGAAATAATTTTATAGTAGAGATTAAAATTCATCCCTGCTATTATCATAAAAACAGTTATTACGATATGTATAAATGCAGAGTCGAAAGCGCCGACACTTCCTCCCCTTGTGGAAAAGCCTCCGGTTGCCATGGTTCCAAATGTATGCGTAGAGGCATCAAACAGGGACATTCCGCCAAACATAAGAAGAGTTATCTCTAAAAAGGTAAATCCTACGTAGATGAGCCATAGTATCTTTGCTGTTTGTGTAATCTTTGGTGTCATTTTATCAAGGGATGGTCCGGGTGCCTCAGCCCGGAGCAGCTGTGTACCGCCAATACCAAGCAAAGGCAGCAGGGCTACAGTAAGCACAACAATACCCATTCCCCCAAGCCAATGAGTCATAGACCGCCAGAATAACATTCCATTGGACAACCCTTCTATATCAGTCAAAATAGAAGCTCCTGTAGTTGTAAACCCGGACATAGTTTCAAAAAAAGCATCTGTATACGAGGGAATTGCGCCGGAAAAGACAAAAGGCAGAGAACCTGCCAGGGAAGCGGCAATCCAACTGGAAGAGACAAGAAGAAAACCTTCTCTTGTACCGATAACATGGTTTTTAGAAGTTTTTGTAATAAAATATATTATCACATTTAGAGGAATTATAATTGCAAGAGTTTTGAGAAAAGCAAAAACCGATGACATTTCATGGTAATAGAGTGCAACTACAATAGATACAATTATAAACAAAGAGATAATCATCATAAGTACTGAAAGAACATGCAGAACTGTTTTAATTTTCACTCTACAAGAAGTCCTTCCAGTTTTTTAATCGACTCCCTCTCTGTAATTATTGCAATATAATCATTAGCTTCCACAACTAACGATCCATAAGGAATAATAGTATCTTCACCTCTGGAAATTAGTATTATCAATGTGTTTTTAGGCAGTTTTATATCTGCAAGCTGTTTTCCTATCAATGTTGAACTAACAGATATTGAGAATTCAAGAACCTCAAGTTTACCACCGGATATTGCATATACATTTTTTATATTTCCCCTGCGTATTATCTTAAGAATGGAGTTTACAACTGTGGTATTTCTGCTTATTGCAACATCAAGATTAAGATTGTGCGCCATATGGCGATAACTGTCCTTCATAACCAGGGAAATTGCTTTTTCAATACCAAGTGATTTTGCATAGCTGCCGGCTATTATATTAAGTTCATGATTTCCTGTAGCAGATATAATCAGGTCGTTTTTAAGCAACTCTTCATCTTCAAGCACCCCCTCATCCATAATGTCCTGACATGTAACCAGTGCCTGAGGGAAACGCTCCGATAATATTTTAGTCCTGTTATAATCCTTATCGATTATATGCAGTTTTTTCCTTTTTTTATTAAGGAGTATATTTTTCAACCGTCCAAGGATATTGGGAACAACTTCCTGATTTTCCAGTATGACCTCAGCAATATTCATTCCTACATCACCGCCGCCAATGAGAAGAATTTTGTTTATTTCCTGCCCTCCAAGGTTTTCAAGGGCATAGATTTCTTCAAATATTTCTTTTGTAGAGAGAATATAGACTCTGTCATTTTCACGTAAAATAGTTTCTCCATCCGGTATAATGGAGTAATTATCTCTTATAATCACAGAAACCAAAAAATCGAGATTAACTTCCTTTCTAACAGTTTTTAATGGTCTATTGATAAATACAGAGTCCCTGCCAAGAGGAATGTCCCTCATCTCTATCCTGCCATTCTCAAACTTCATAATATCACTTCTGGCACCATGTTCCAGAGCTCTGATAATTGCTCCGGAAACTTCTTTATCAGGGTTAATAAGATAATCGATACCAAGAATGGAGTTATCAATCAGTTTAGTATCCGCATAGTCCATATTCCGTACCCTGGCAATGGTAATAGGTTTTGAAAACTCTGTAGATACAAGGCCGCAGGCGATCATATTAATTTCATCCGATTTAGTAACGCTTACAAATACATCAGCCTTCTGAATTCCGGCTTTTTTCAGAGTTTTAAGGTTTGTACCCGATGCATTCAGAACAAGACAATCCAGATTATTTGAAGAATTTTTTGCCCTGTCAGAGTTTAACTCTATTAAAGCAACATCTTTACCTTCATCAATTAGCTGACGGGCAAGCATATAACCTACCCTGCCGGCTCCAAGAATAACAATATACATGGGTAACAGGCTAAATTACTGGAGTCGGATTGTCAATGGGGGAAATTAATAGTTAAAATCTCAACAGCAAATCAGTTGACTTCATAATTCGTTCGAAGTATATTGGTATCAGAGAGGAAAAAATGGTTGCAAGAAAACAAACATCGATAAAAGTGGATCCTCAGGCATGGGATAGTGCAAAAGAGATATTCAGTGAGTACAACATGACTATTTCAGATGCCATTAATATTTTTCTGAATAAGGTACGACTGGTTGGAGGAATGCCCTTTGACATCAAGATACCGTCCGATCTATTAAAAAAAGCAATGTATGAGGCTGATAGAAATGAAGGTAAATTTCATGACAGCATCGACAGCCTTATTGAAGATCTGCATAGTTGAAATATAAACTGTTCAAAACAAATCAGTTTAAAAGAGCATTCAAAAAACTAAGACTATCTGATAGTCAGGAACAGGCATTTATCGATGTAGTCTACAAATTACTCAATGATATTGAACTTGAGAAAAGATTTAAGGATCATACGCTAACTGGTAATTATTCTGGTTTTAAAGAGTGCCATCTAAAGCCTGATCTTCTTTTAATCTATCAGACTGATAATGACATTTTAAAACTGGTTGACATAGGTTCCCATAACTCTTTATTCAGTTGAATAACAGTTTCCTCCACATCATCAGAAATATAGGGTTCTATCCTTTCAGTACTCCAGCTAAAAGTCCCTACCCATTTTTTTATTTCAAATATGTGTGATGATCAGTTTTTTCATTGAATTGAGGTTGAGGATTGGTTGAATACACTGTAAAATATCTCTATGTTCAGCAAACGATTTAAACAGTTGACACCCTATACACCGGGAGAGC
>JAUVLL010000063.1 GCA_030600745.1 Spirochaetaceae bacterium
ACCACTATCCAGTCTGACTGCTATTGATTTGCCTTTCTTTTTTTGTTCCAAACCAACAATAATGGCATTATCTATACCTGATCCAAGAGTATCATATGTATCGATAAGAAGTATTGTACAGTCCTGATAGAGATCTGTGAATTTTCTAAAGGCCAGTAGTTCCGAGTCAAAGGCCATTATCCAGGAATGAGCCATTGAACCGCGGACAGGTATCCCATAAACTTTTCCTGCAAGGGTATTGGATGTAGCATCAGCCCCTCCTATAAAGGCCGCTTTACTTGCAGACATTGCACCGTCAAATCCCTGTGCTCTTCGTAAGCCGAATTCAAGGAGTGCCCCGTTCCCTGTAGCATAGGCTACTCTCGCGGCCTTCGTTGCAATAAGGGTCTGAAAATTAATGGTGTTTAGTATAAGGCTCTCTATTAACTGGGCTTCCATCAATGTGCTGTGTATTCGAAGCAGGGGTTCTCCTGGAAATATTACAGAACCTTCATCCATTGCATATACGGTACCGGAGAATTTAAAATCCTTAAGATAGTCAAGAAAATCATTTTGAAATACTTTTAAACTTCTAAGATACCCGATATCATCAGCAGAAAAAAACATATTTTCGAGTTTGTCGAGCAGATCCCCAAGACCGGTAAAGATAGAATAACCTCCCGAGAAGGGTTGGTTTCTATAAAACATATCAAATACTACATCTTCATTGGTATTCTGAAGCATATAACCCTGCATCATGGTCAGTTCGTATAAATCTGTAAATAAACCTGAGTATTTCATAATACCTCCGCGCTTAGTATAACTTTTTATTTTTAAGTCGTAAATGATACTTTAATAAAATAATTATTTCTAATAGAATGGAACAACTTTAGATTATAAGTGGGAGTTAATAAATGAGTTTACTTTTTAGTCAAACATCTCAAATTGAAGGGGATATCGAAACTTTACTTGATAGTATATCCAATTCCGTTATGATGTTTTCAGAAGCAATAAAAAACTATCTTAATGATGAATATGATATTTTTTTAAAAAGAATGCAAGAAGTAAAAATACTTGAATCAGCTGTAGATGAGCTGCGAAGGCAGATAAGGTATAAACTCTACACAAAGATGCTTATTCCTGAATCCAGAGGTGATATGCTTAGTCTTCTGGAGAACATTGATAATGTAATCGATACAACAGAAGAAGTTCTTATACTGTTTGAAATACAGAAACCTAAATTCCCAAAGGTTCTCAATAAAGATGTAATGGATCTTGTTGAAGCATCCTGCAAGGCAGCTGATTTTACTGTAATGGCCGGAAGAGGGTATATAAAAAACAGTGATATGATCAATGATTATATTAATAAGACTTACTTCTACGAACATGAGGCTGATAAAGTAGAGAATCGTATTAAAAGAAAACTCTTTGGTTCAGATGAGATAGTCTCAGATCTTGCTGAGAAAATGCATTTAAGTAAATTCGTAGAACTTATATCCAAGTTAGCGGACGATGGTCAGGATGTATGTGAACGATTATCAGTGGCAACAATAAAACGCAGCATATAGCCTTAATTGAACTGGAGTAAAAGATGTCTTTGATAATAATTTTTCTTTCAAGCGGCTTATTTCTTGGCTGGTCTCTGGGAGCTAATGATGCTGCAAACATATTTGGTACTGCTGTAGGTACAAAGATGCTGCGGTTTACAACAGCAGCAGTTGTAGGATCAATATTTGTTATTATAGGTGCAGTGCTAAGCGGTGCCGGTGCTTCCCATACTCTGGGTAAGCTGGGTGCTGTAAATGCTATTGCCGGTTCTTTTACAGTAGCTTTTGCAGCTGCATTTACGGTGTTCTGGATGACCAGGATGAAACTTCCTGTGTCTACATCCCAGGCGGTTGTTGGTGCCATCATAGGATGGAATATGTTTGCAGGCAGAGCAACTGATGCCACAGCCTTAACCAAGATCGTTACAACCTGGGTTGTTTGCCCGGTACTTGCAGGCATATTCTCTTTCAGTCTGTTTTTTCTGGTGAAATATCTTCTTAAATTTTCAAGGATAAGCATTATCCGCCAGGATTCCTATACACGCGTTGCTCTCCTCCTGGTAGGTGCATTTGGAGCTTACAGCCTTGGTGCCAATAATATTGCAAATGTTATGGGAGTATTTATTTCTGTATCACCTTTTCCTGATGTAACTGTTGCCGGTATTTTTTCTCTTTCCAGTGTACAGCTTCTATTTCTGCTGGGGGGAGTTGCTATAGCTGTCGGAATATTTACCTATTCAAAAAGGGTAATGATGACTGTTGGAAACTCTATATTCAAGCTTTCACCAGTTGCTGCATTTATAGTTGTTTTAGCAAGTTCTCTTGTTCTGTTTCTATTTGCTTCATCAGAGCTTCAGGTTTGGCTTTCCAGCCATAACCTTCCGGGATGGCCTCTGGTGCCAGTTTCAAGTTCACAGGCTGTTGTTGGAGCAGTTCTTGGAATTGGTTTTGCGAAATCGGGTAAGAATATTGATTTTAGGGTGATAGGCAGAATAGGAATGGGATGGATTGCAACTCCAGTTGTTGCCGGAGTTTTATCATTTATTTTTTTGTTTATTATGCAGAATCTCTTTATGCAGCCTGTTTTTGCTTAGGGAGGGGAGGAGTAATAATGAAAGGCGATTTTCTTAAACGTCGGTTTAAAGATGAGGCAGTCTCATTATATTCTATAGAAAGTGATACCGATAGTTCTGTTCTGAAAAGATATATGGTTTCTACCAGTGATACACGAAATATGCTGAATTTTCCGGAAATTGTAAACTCGGATTTTACAAATCTTATGAAGAACGGGGTTACAAATGCTCTGAAAGGACTTAACAGTATAGAACATCTTAGTGGTATAAGTTCAAAACAGGTAAATGTGTATCATATACTTAGGGGTGGTCTTAATTTTGAGATGAGAAATGCGCTCCATAAAGCATTCGGATATAAATGGCATTCAAGTTCCTATATTTCGAGTCAGAGACATGAGAAAGATGGAGAATTTGAAATTGCTGACGATTCATACAGAAAATTTCAGATACCAGATAATGCTACAGTTTACAGTGCTGATATTGTGGCATCCGGTGCCTCTCTGGATAACAGTCTTCATTATCTGGACAATTATTTAACTACCGAAAGTCTTAAAATAAAGAATTTTATCTTTGCAACTATTGGTTGTATTAAGGCGGAAGATGTTCTTGAAAAATGGGACTCGATTCTTAAAAAGAATCATCCCGAATATGAAAAAACGATTCTTATCTATCTTGAAGGTAGATTTGCATTGGGTGATAAAAAATTACCTTTGTACAATGTTCTTCCCAATACGGATCTTCTGAAAAACTACAAGTTTGGTGCGCTGTTAACTCCGGAATATGAATTCTCCCAGTTCGAAAAAATGATTATACCACTTGAAGCATGTGCTATCTATGATGGAGGAAAAAAATCTTTCGAACCAGTACAGCATATAATAGATATACTTGAGTTTTGGGAGAAACAGAAAAAATCTTCAGAATTTCAGGATCTTTCTTTGTGGGACGAATACAATGCCCGATTCCCCCTGGATATGTATATTGATTTTGAATCAGATGTTGATGATGAGAGTTATCTCCCGCTGAAAAAAAATAAAGAAGTTTACTGGCAGGGAGTAAGTGATACTGAATACAGTCACTTGTTTGATAAGTTCAGATGGTTATGGACTGATTCAAGAATAAAATCTTCAAGAGAGAAGGGGAGTTTGATGGCTACCTGCAATAAGAAAATAAGTTATCTGAAAAGCCTGATTGATGCTATTTGATGGGTGAACGAAGAAGTCAGAACAGAATTTTAGTTAAGAATCTCCCGGAATTACTTAAGAAATTTAAAATTGATCTGGGTACAGGTGAACTTATCAATGCAAATACCGTAGATGCCAGTAAGAGTGGAATTAGTTTACTGGTCCCTATCCATATCTACAAAATAGTGAATTACGATATTATTGTACATGCAGTAGACGATAGTTTTCTACTTGAAGAAGAAATTGTTTATATAAAAGGGTTGGGTCCTGAGCAATCCAGGATAAGCATAATGTTTTCCTCTTCTTCTTCAGGTCTGGATAAATACTACGAACTTCTGGATTCAGTAAGGTAAAGAGAGCCTACCATTTATAATTCTGTATAGGTGGATAGGCTTTTCTTACTGCTGCAGCAAGGGGTACTCCGACAGCTACACCAGCTACATTCTGTAAAATATTTCCCGGTACTTCCGCCAGAGCAGGTCCAAATCCATACATAAGTCCTGCAGTGATATAATAGGTGCCAGCCATCACGACAGTAGCTGCAATAAAGGCAAGTATCAGTCCGGGTACATTAATCCTTTTTCTTAATATCAAACCTACCAGCAGACCCTGAAGACCATGGGCAAAAAAAGTAATTGGAGCCCACTGAGCATAACCGGCAAACAGATCTGCCACTGCAGTACCCAACCCTCCGGCAAGGAAAGCTGTTATGGGACCAAAAGTGATGGCTGTAAAAAATATAGCAACATCACCAAAATTAATATATCCTCTGGTGGGAGCCACAGGAATACGTACTATATATGTAAATACTGTTGTTACAGCAATTAAAATTGCAAGTGACGCAATTTTAAAAGTAGGTAGATTTGTAATGGCTGATTTGTTATTGTTGTCTGACATAAAACGCTCCTTGGATAAACAGCTTTTATAAAAATATGGAAATTAATATTAGCAGGAGTACGATAACACTGGTAATAATAATTTGCAATATAATTTTATTGGATTTAATACAATTAAACTGAGATCTTTCTGTTTCAAGGCCAATACCCTTAAGTTCCAGTGCCATAGAGAGTGACGGAATTGATTTTATTGATTGGATTAATACAGAAACGAGGGTTGGAAATATAGTGTTCAGTTTTTTCCAAAGTTTTCTATTTCTGTAATTATCACCACGGAGTTTGTGAGCATCTCTTATATTGTTATAAATTACAATCATATACGGAATGTATCGTAGAGCAATTGTAACTATAAGTGCCGCTTTGTAGGGAAGTTTGAACCAGCTCAGAGCAAGTATAAAGTAATTGATACTTGTTGTTGAGAAAAATATGTAGAAACTTAAGGTTATTCCAGCGAATCTAAAAATTAGTCTTAGTGTTTGTTCAATTCCCACAGTACTTAGAATTATTGTATCTCTTATGGATAAAACCGGATCACCACCCTTAAAGAAGGGTGGGGTGAGAATAGTTACAAATATAATAATCGGTAATATCATTTTTATTGGCTGCAGAACTTTTAAAAACCCAAGGCTTCCGATTCCGGCTCCTGCCAGTAAAAGAAAAAGTAGAACCATTGCTGTAATGGAGAGATGGAAAAAAAACAGAGTAGTTATAGTCAAAAGAATAATGATTTTTATTCTGGGATCAGCCCTATGGATAATTGAGTTACCATTTGTATATGTACTGGAAATCACAACCTTGATTCTCCTCCAGCAAAATATGTGTTAAGATTATTATTAAGGTCATCATCAAATTCCTTAGCTATTTCCCCTGACTCTATCAGATAAACTCTGTTACTATATCTGCTGCACAGGTCAAGGTTATGTGATATTATCAATATACTTTTATCTCTTGTATAAAGAAGATTTATAATATTATCAAAATCTTCGAGGGATAGTCCCGCATCTGCTTCATCAAGAATGTAGATGTCCCGGTCCATCAGATAGTAAACAGCCGCCTGCAGGCGTTTCCTGGCACCGTAACTCATTAGTGAGGGAGGAACATTTTTATCGGGAAGGTTGAATTTAACTATCGTATCTATTACTTCTGAATCTGTAAGTTTGAGTCCAAAAGAAAGTTCTTCTTCAACAGTAGGCAGAAAAATCTGATAGTCAGGATTCTGAAATAGATATCCACAGGATAAGTTATTTTTTTCATTTACAGTTAGTAAACCGCTTTCTTTTTCTTTTAGGCCTGCTATCAGTTTTCCTAATGTTGATTTTCCTGAACCATTTTTGCCTGCAAGGGATACTATTTCTCCTCTGTTTACATAGAAGTTTTCGATGAAGAGCTTAAACTCGCTGTTGTCCGGGTATCGATATTTCAGATCTTTTATAACTATCAGCGGATCCGGGTGCAGTGGAATATTTTTACTTACAGAAATTCTATCGAAGATTAGACCCTCTTTTATCAATAATTCATGGAGAGCATCTCTATTCATTTCTTTTGTATCAATTAATTTGCCTTCACTTAAAATCATAATATCACATGGGAGACTTTTAAATATTGTCAGCATTTTTGAGGAGAACATAATAACGGTTTTTTTTTCTGTAAGTATATTTTCTATCATTTTTTTTACAGTTACCGGTTCAAGTTCATCCAGGATTTCATCAAGAAGCAATACTTTGGGGTCTGCTGCATAGAGACAGGCTGTGAGCAGCTTTTTTTTTTCACCTCCGGACAGTGTTACAGGATTTCGATGTTCCAGTGTTCTGATATCCATTGTCTTAAGAGCAGAGTTAACTCTGAGTTCTATCTCTTCTCTTTGTATTCCCAGGGATTCAAGAGCAAAAGCTATTTCCGTATCGCATGATGTTGTAACAATCTGTTCATCAGGATCCTGAAACACAGACCCAAGCAATTCAATTAGTTCGTATGGTTTGTAGTGGTCGATTAGTGTGCCCGTATACTCGACGGTTCCACTGATTTTACCATCAGTATAACGGGGTATCAGAGACAGAATTATCTTTAGAAGTGTAGATTTGCCAGATTCAGGTTTGCCAAGAATTATTTTAAAATCACCTGGTTTGACAGAAAGGTTAATCCCTTTTAGAAGTTGCGGGAAATCTAATCCGGGGTAGGATGGATATTGGTATTTCAGATTTTGTATTTTAAGGATTTCCTGCATTTTGTTCTGTTTCCTGCCATGGGATATTATGCCGTAAAGACGCACGGCTGTGCGTCTTTACGCATTTTTTATTAGGGAAAAACCTGTATATGGAATGAGTTTCTCCGGTATCTTTATACTTCCGTCTTCCTGCTGAAAATTTTCCATTATAGAAATAATTGCTCTTGAAACAGCTACTGCTGTACCGTTAAGCATATGAAGATATTTAGTTTTTCCATCTTCCTTATATCTTACACCAAGACGTCTTGCCTGATAATCAGTGCAATTGGATGCACTGGTAACTTCTCCCCATTCTCCGGTTTCACCTCTTCCGGGCATCCATGCTTCAAGATCATACTTCCTGTAAGCAGGAGCTCCCAGATCTCCAGTGCATGTATCAACTACACGATAAGGGATTTTAAGGCCCTGAAATATTTCTTCTTCTATTCCCAGGATCTCCTGATGATATTTTTCAGAATCTTCCGGGCGGCAGTATACAAACATCTCTACCTTTGTAAACTGATGAACTCTGTATAGCCCCTTGGAATATTGGCCGGCCGCACCTGCTTCCCTTCTAAAACAATGGGAGTGTCCTGCCATTTTAATAGGAAGAATATCCGGATCAATAATGCTGTCTGCATGAATACCGCCAAGAGTTATTTCGGCTGTGCCAATCAGGCATGTTCCTGTTCCTTCAAGAGCATAGATATTACTTTCTGCACCTCTGGGATTAAAACCTATTCCTTCAAGGACCTCTTCTCTGGCAATATCAGGAGTAATTATCGGTGTAAAGCCTTTACTTCTTACAATATCCAATGCATATCGTACCAGGGCCAGTTCCAGATAAACAGCCTCATTTTTTAAGTAATAAAATTTGGAACCGGAAACCCTCGTTGCGGTATCAAAATCAATTAAATCCAGATCCTGACCAAGTTCAACATGATCTTTTGCTTTAAAAGAAAACTCTGTTGGTCCTAAAAATCGTTTAATTTCGGTGTTATCTTTATCTTCTTTGCCTATGGGAGCATCGGGGTGAGCCATATTGGGAATTCTGCCGGCTTCTCTAAAGAGCTCTGTTTCCACACTCCCCAGTTTCTCCTGAGACGAAGCAATATCATCTTTTAAAGCTTTTCCCTCTTCTATAAGAGCAGATCTTGTCTCTGTATTCAGTTTACCCTTCATCTTTTTGGCATTTTTATTTCTTTTCTGCCTAAGATCTTCAGTTTTCTGAATAAGCCCACTGCGTTCATCGTAGAGTCTTAGGATATTATCAACATCTACTTCCATATGTCTGTTGTGAATATTTTCTACAACAGCATCTCTGTTTTCTTTAAGAAATTTAAAATCTAACATGATGAGGATAATACTTCAGGATGCAGGGTTTTTACAAGTAGTCGTATGATTTATTGCATTTAAAAATTATTGACCTGTAATTTTAACTATGGTACTGTGTTTTAATCAAAATTATTTTCCAGGGAAGGAAGAATGGATAAGAATTATATAAAAACCGGAGTTAACCTGAGAGTTATCAGTTTCTGTTTATTGTTGGTTATTGTTTTTTCATTATTAGGATGTGCGACAAATGGTATTCTTGGTATTCGTGATCCTCTGGCAACTTCAAGCTATGTTGACAGTAAAACTACTGAATCTGATAAACGTATAGTAGAGCTTGAAGAAGAAATTCAGAAACTTTATGATGATATTTCCCTTATGAAATCTGATATTGAGTTAGTCAGCAATATTAAGGCCGATCTGGATGAAATGCCAATAGAGATGCTGCGCCAACTGGTATTGGCTCTGCAGTCCTATCTTGAAATGCTGGAGAATGGAGGTTCATAGAAATTACCTGCAATAATTGAACTTATAATAATCAGAGCAATACAAAAGTTTATAATATCAGCTTTTTGCGCTGTATCACATTTTCTACTTAAAAATACTTCTTCTCTAAAATATTGACTCTGGACTGGCGTAAAAAGCCAAAAACAAGTCGAATTCAGAGACATCGCAAATGCCTCATATTTCTTGCAATAGGTTCAATTCTTATCCTCCAGCTCATCCGCTCTGTCTTTAGATTCTTTCACAGCGTTCATGACAGTAGCGGTAAATTTACCTTCTTCAAGAGCCTTAACTCCTTTAATAGTAGTACCTCCGGCAGATGTCACTTTTGTAAGAAGGCTTATAGGATTTTTAATTTGTCCACCAGACTGTACATCTTTACTAAGTATTGCAGTAGCACCATTTACTGTCTGAACTGCAATATTTAAAGACTGATTGTAGGGGATTCCCTGTTCCGTACCACCCAGGGCAAGGGCATGTATAAATGATAACACATATGCAATTCCACTACCCGAAAGTCCTGTAAAGGCAGACATTTGAGATTCAGATAAAACTATAGCTTTACCAATGGATTCTGCAATACCAACGGCCTCTTTTATAAACTCTTCAGATGTATTTTCGCCATGAGAAACTGCAACAATTGCTTCCCTGACAGTAGCTGCAATATTCGGCATAAATCTTATTATATTAGCACTACCTGTTTTTCCTTCAAAATAAGATATTTTTTTACCTGCAGCAATTGATATTATCTTTTTATTTTTTGTATATTTTGAAAGTTTTCCTAAAAGACCATCAAGGTACTGAGGCTTTACCGCAAGAATAATAATATCCGAATATAAACAGAAATTTTCGTAATTATCTGCATTGAAAATTTTTCCAGATACAATTTTACTTACTTTTTCTGCCTTTTTACTGTCTGTATCCATTATGCCGATAATTATTTCAGGAAAACATTTATTTATCCCTTCTGCAATGGCTGTCCCCATATTGCCAACACCAATAATTCCAATTTCCATTTAAAATATCTCCTTGATTAAAGTATACATTAAAACAATATATATCCTGTGTACAGACGCAAAATCTTACGTCTCTACGAATCCCAATCCATTCTATGCAAATGCCCCTCTTTCTGCAAACCTCGAAAACCCATTTGTCTATACGCTTCATATGCAATTATTGCTGCTGAATTTGATAAATTCAAAGAACGTGCTTTGTTAACCATAGGAATTCTTACACTTGTACTATGGTTTTTTGCTAAAAGTTCCTCAGGAAGACCCTTTGTCTCTTTTCCAAACACAAGATAACACCCTTCTTCATATATGAAGTCAGAATATACTGTATCTGCTTTTGTAGTAATATAAACTACCTGTATGTTTTTGGCGGTCTCTAAAAAATCCTCCAGAGAGTCATAGTAACTGACTGTAAGAAGATCCCAGTAGTCAAGACCGGCTCTTTTAAGATATTTATCATCTACAGAGAACCCCAGGGGTCTTACAAGGTGCAAATTTGCTCCGATTGCTGCACAGGTTCTTGCAATATTCCCTGTATTTTGTGGGATTTCAGGTTCAATTAAAACTATATTTATAGACATGGGCTTATGATAGTCATTCCTCTGCTGAATTGGAAGGGTTTAACTCGTATCCTCTTGGTGTAACCATATATTCTCCCCATTGAAAAGTCAGGCTGTTACCGATAATAAGAGTGGTTGTCATATCAATTTGATCATACAACTCCGGCAGTTCTGTCAGGGTACTTATTGTCACAGAAGAACTGTTCCGGTATGCGTTTTTAACTATTCCAACTGGGGTTTTTCCTGCTCTCTTTTCCAAAAAAATCTTTCTCGCTTCTTCCAGCAGAACAGTTCGTTTTGAACTTTTAGGATTATAAAGAACAGTGACAAAATCCCCTTCTGCAGCCAGAGTGAGGCGTTTTCTAATCAGGTCACTATCTGTTAACAGATCACTCAAAGAAATGACTGCAAAGTCATGCATCAGCGGTGCCCCCAGAAGGGCGGCACAGGAGGATGCGGCAGTAATACCAGGAACAATATCAAGGTCGATATTAGTACTTTCATGTTGGGATAGTAATTCCAAAGCAAGGCCGGCCATTCCGTAAACTCCGGCATCTCCACTGGAAACCAGACAAACTTTTTTCCCTTGGGCTGCCTGTTCTATGGCTATCTGAACCCGTTCTATCTCTTTGCGCATACCTGTCCCCTGCTTTTCCTTTTCGGAAATAAGGTTTTCAATTAGTTTTAGATACTTACTATAACCTACAATGATATCAGCCGTATCAAGACTCTTACGAGCTGCCGGTGTAATATAATCCTTAAAGCCTGGTCCCAGTCCAATTACTGATAATTTTCCTTTCATATATTCCTTCTGTTTATAGTGTTCATTATGTCTGCTGCCAGAAGCCCTGAGCGCAGCTGCTCCCTGGCCAGTGCGATAGTTACATTTCCAATTATTTTTTTGGGCTGGATAAGTTCTGTTTTATATCCGGCCATCAGGGCACAGGGTTCTGCTACAGCTTTGACTCCGAGTTTTTTTACAGCTGTATTACTAATATCAAAGGGGCCGTCGAAGCTATTTATTTCGCTGGTACTGAAGAATTTTACAGGTATACCTTCTTTATTAAAAACTTC
>JAUVLL010000145.1 GCA_030600745.1 Spirochaetaceae bacterium
GCCCAGGATATGGTTGTTAATGAAGATGACTGTGGAACAATTAATGGTATTGATATCAGTGCCCTTAAAGATGGTGAAGATGTTGTAGAAGCGCTTAGGGATAGAATTACCGGTCGTTTTACACTGGAGAGGGTTAAGCATCCAATAACCGGTGAAATAATAATAGATGTAAATGAATATATTACTGATGAACTTGCTGCAAAAATCGAAGAAATAGGTGTAGAAACTGTACGAATTCGTACTGTACTTACATGCGAGGCGGAGCATGGTGTTTGCCGGATGTGTTACGGTCGTAATCTTGCAACTAATCAAACTGTGGATATAGGAGAGGCTGTAGGAATAATTGCAGCTCAGTCAATCGGACAGCCCGGAACACAGCTTACTATGAGAACCTTTCATGTTGGTGGTGCAGCAACAAAGATAAGTGAAGAGAACAAAACTATTTTGTCCTATCCTGTTGTTATAAAAGAGATTATAGGAAATACGGTAACTCTGGAAAATGGAGATGTACTTTTTACCAGAAAAGGGTATCTAACAATTGCGAAGGTCATCAGAGAGATCAAATTGGAAAAATCTGCGAAGGTTATGGTGGTTCATGGTCAGAAAGTTACAGGTGGTGAAGTCCTTGTTGATCAGAAAAGTGGTGAAGTAGGGGCAGAGGAGATAGGTTTTGTTTATCTAAAAGAAAATAAGCTTTTACTGGTTGCGCAGGATCAGAAGCTGGAAATTAGAAATGGTGCAGAACTTCTTGTGAAAGAAAGTGAGTTAATTCCTGCAAATGAACCTATAACAACATTTGATCCATTCTCTGAACCAATAATCGCTGAATATGACGGAACTGTAAGATTTGAAGATATTATTCTTGGTATGACTCTTAAAGAAGAGATAAATATGGATACAGGGAACACTGAAAAGAAGATAAATGAGATTTCTCTTGAAACCCTGCAGCCGAGAATAGTTCTGATGGATGACAAAGGCAATGATATTGCTACTTACTTTTTGCCTGGATCCTCTTATCTTAGTATAGAAGACGGGGATATAGTTAAAAAGGGTAAATCCCTTGCTAAACTTCTTAAGGAATCTGTTAAGACTGCAGATATTACAGGTGGTCTTCCCCGGGTTGGTGAGCTCTTTGAAGCCCGGAGACCAAAAAATGCTGCGGTCCTTTCGAAAATATCCGGAACCGTTCAGTTTAAGAATATAGTTAAGGGTAAGCGTGTAGTATTTGTAGTAGATGTATATGGAAATGAGTATAAACATCAGGTACCTATTGGCAAGCATCTTCTTGTAAGGGATGGAGACTTTGTAATGGCCGGGGAAGAGTTGTGTGAGGGAGTTAAAGATCCACATGATATTCTGGATATTCTGGGAGAAAATGCTCTTCAGTCATTTCTTGTGAATGAGGTTCAGGAAGTGTATAGGCTTCAGGGTGTTAATATTAATGATAAACATATTGGTTCTATTGTTAGACAGATGATGAGGAAAGTGGAGATTGTTCAGGTTGGAGATACCGGGTTTATTTACGGACAGCAGATAGATAAATATAAATTCCATACTGAAAATGCCAAGGTTCTAAGAGAGGGTGGGGAGTCTGCAGTTGCCAGACCTATGCTTCTTGGTATAACCCGTGCATCCCTTAATATTGATTCTTTTATCTCTGCGGCTTCTTTTCAGGAGACTACCAAAGTGTTGACAAATGCTGCAATTGCTGGTAGTGTCGACACTCTTCGGGGTTTGAAAGAGAATGTTATTATCGGTCATTTGATTCCGGCTGGAACCGGAATGAAGAAGTACCGGAATGTAAAACTTTACGATGAAAACAAGGAAGATCTTGATGCCAGTGTAAAACGTATACTGGAAGCAAGAAAGTTAGAAAGTTTGTCTGAGGCTGAAGCCGAAACTAATGGTTCTGACAGTAGTGTTGTAGTACCTGGTCAGTAGTAAAAACTATTACTTCAGGTTATGTAATAAATTGTTCCCCCGCGGTTTAGGGGAACGGTGTGAAGAATGCCGGGCCGGTGCCTGGCAAAAAAGAAAAGGGAGGGTATCAAACAGATGCCGACAATTAATCAGCTTATTAGAAAGGGAAGAAAGTCTATTATAAAAAAGACCAAGTCCCCTGCCCTTGAATCATGTCCTCAAAAACGTGGAGTATGTACCCGTGTGATGACAGTAACACCTAAAAAACCAAATTCTGCTCTTCGAAAGGTTGCCAGAGTTAGGCTTACAAATGGAATGGAAGTTACTGCTTATATACCGGGAATAGGACACAATCTGCAGGAACACTCTGTTGTTCTTCTTCGGGGTGGTAGAATTAAAGATCTTCCAGGTGTCAGGTACCATGTTGTAAGGGGTGCCAAGGATACTATGGGTGTAGATGACAGAAGGACCAGCAGGTCTAAATACGGCACTAAGCGGCCTAAGGCATAAGGGGAAGAAAAATGGCAAGACGAAAAGTTGCACCAGTCAGAGAAATTCTTCCTGACTCTAGATTTGGCAGTAAAGTTGTAGCAAAATTTATTACCAGGATGATGCTGGATGGTAAGAAGTCTATCAGTACCAGAATGCTCTATGGGGCGATGGATATTATTAAGGCAAAAGGGAATGAAAAACCTTTGGAAGTTTTTCTTAAGGCTCTTGATAATGTAAAACCAATGGTAGAGGTAAAATCACGTCGTGTTGGTGGATCTACATATCAGGTTCCTGTTGAAGTTGGGGAAAAGAGACGGGATGCCCTTTCCATGAGATGGATTATACTGGCAGCAAGAGCAAGAAGTGGAAAGTCTTTAAGTGATAAATTAGCTGCAGAGTTGATGGATGCAGCCAATTCAGCAGGTACTGCGTTTAAAAAGAAGGAAGATACTCATCGAATGGCTGAGGCTAATAAGGCCTTTTCTCATTACAGATGGTAGATATATCTATTTGTAAAGACGCCATGCACGGCTTCTATACAAATATATACATAAAAGATAAAACAAAGCTTTGTCTACTTGACTAAGTCTGATGATTTGAATACTATGTGCGAACTGTCCGGCTTTGGCTGGGTAGGGCTTGCTAAGCCAAACCAATCGTCCGGATGTTTGCTAGAATTGAGGATGGTTAGGTGGTTTCAGTTGCTGTAATTTTTTTGCAGCCAAGTCGTTGTTTGTGTATCCAGCACGGGACAACGACCTCTGGATCCTACTAATCAATTGTCTCTTAATAAATCCAGATGAATTGTTGTGTACTTACGGTATTTTGCCGTTTAAGATAGATTTTGCTTGAAATATAATTTAATTGTGTGTTTACACAAGGAGGAAATGATGGCTAAAGAGAAGTTTGAGAGGACCAAGCCACATATTAATGTTGGTACTATTGGTCATGTTGACCATGGTAAGACAACTCTTACTGCGGCTATTACTATGCACTGCGCTCGCAAGAATGGTGATAAGGTAATGAGTTATGAGGATATTGATAATGCGCCGGAAGAAAAAGCACGAGGTATAACTATCAATACCAGGCACGTTGAATATCAGACAGATAACAGGCATTATGCTCATGTTGACTGTCCAGGTCATGCCGATTATATCAAAAATATGATTACCGGTGCTGCTCAGATGGATGGAGCTGTTATTGTTGTAGCTGCTACTGACGGAGCAATGGCTCAGACAAAAGAACATATTCTGCTGGCAAGACAGGTTGGTGTGCCTGCAATTATAGTTTTTATTAATAAGACTGATCAGGTTGATGATCCGGATCTTATTGAACTTGTTGAAGAAGAGATGAGAGATCTTCTTAATGAATTTGGTTTTCCTGGTGATGATATTCCTGTAATTAAAGGTTCTGCTTTTCAGGCAATGGAAAATCCTGAAGATGGTGAAAAAACAAAGTGTATTGATGAGCTTCTTGAAGCAATGGATACATATTTTCCAATTCCTGATAGAGCTATTGATCAGCCTTTCCTTATGCCTATTGAGGATATTTTCTCAATTCAGGGTAGAGGTACTGTTGTAACCGGTAGAATTGAAAGAGGTGTTATTCATATTGGTGATTCTATGGAAATTGTAGGTATCCGGGAAACAACAACTACTACCTGTACTGGTGTTGAGATGTTTAATAAGCTTCTTGATGAAGGTCAGGCAGGTGATAATGTTGGTACACTTCTTAGAGGTATAGAAAAGAATAAGGTTATTAGAGGTCAGGTTCTGGCTAAACCAAAAACAATTACACCTCATATGAAGTTTACTGGTGCTGTATATGTATTGAATAAGGATGAGGGTGGTCGTCACTCACCATTCTTCTCCGGGTATCGCCCGCAGTTCTATTTTAGAACTACTGATATTACAGGTACAGTTTCTCTCCCTGCAGATAAGCAGATGATTATGCCTGGTGATAACACAGAAATTATTGTTGAACTGATTCACCCAATTGCTATGGATAAAGGTCTTAGATTCGCTATTCGTGAAGGTGGACGTACAGTAGCCAGTGGTCAGGTCACAGAGATTGAAGAATAGAATTATAGAAGTCCTGTACTTTGAAAAGTGCAGGACTTGTTTTTGGAGGAATAATGGCCAAGGATAGAATCCGTGTAAGGCTGAGAGGTTTTGACATAGAACTTATTGATCAAAGTTCGCGGGCAATCGTACAGACTGTTGTAAAGGCTGGAGCAAAAGTTGCCGGTCCAATTCCTTTACCGACAAGAATTAACAAGTATACTGTTCTTAAGTCTCCTTTTGTAAATAAGAAGTCAAGGGAACAGTTTGAGATGCGTACACATAAACGGCTGATTGATATACTGGATCCCACATCAAAAGTGATGGATGCTTTAATGAAGCTCGAACTTCCTGCTGGTGTGGATGTAGAGATTAAACAGTAATTAATGCTAAGACTAATTGAGGTATGAGATGTTAGGGCTGATCGGCAGAAAAGTCGGAATGACACAGGTTTTTGACGAAAGGGGAGTTTTGACTCCCGTAACAGTCATTAAAATAGAAGAGAATGTAGTTATCGCTGATAGAAGCGAAGAGAAGAACGGCTACAATGCAAAACTGATAGGTGCAGTTGACAAAAAGTCAAAGCATGTTACAAAACCTTACGGTGGTCAGTTTGGAGAAAAAATAAACCCGAAGGTTGTGCTGAAGGAAATGAGAGATTTTGAAGGCGATACCTCTGTAGGTGATTCTTTTGGTCTGGAACTTTTTAAAGATCTTTCTTTTGTAGATGTTGAAGGCACTTCAAAAGGAAAAGGTTATCAGGGTGTAATGAAGAGGCATGGATTTGGTGGAGGTCGATCGACTCACGGTTCCAAATTCCATCGAGGCCTGGGTGGTACTGGTATGGCAGCAACTCCATCCAGAACTTTTAAAGGTACAAAAATGCCCGGTAGAATGGGTAATGTGAAAACTTCTGTACAGAATCTCAGAGTTGTTAAGATCGACGAAGAAAAACAATTTCTTATGGTGAAAGGCGCTGTACCAGGACCTAATAAAGGTATGGTAATTGTCAAGAAAGCTAAGAAGAAGTAGAGGAATATGATGGAAACAAAAGTCTTTTCGGTTAAAGGCGAAGAGATAAAGAATATTACTCTTAATGATGATGTTTTTGGCAGAGAGGTTAGTGAGGGGTCTATTTATTATGCTGTTAATAATGAACTTGCTAACAGAAGAGTAGGAACTGCCAGTACAAAAACTCGTGGTGAAGTAAGGGGTAGTAACGCTAAACCCTGGAGACAGAAAGGAACCGGGCATGCAAGATCCGGTGATAAAAAATCTCCTGTCTGGGTTGGTGGAGGGACAATTTTTGGTCCAAAACCTAGAGATTACAGCTATAAGATGCCAAGGAAAATGAAGCGTCTGGCTATGAAATCAATATTATCTTTAAAGATTAAACAGGAGAAGATCAAAGTTGTTGAGGACTTTACTGTTGAATCCGGCAAAACAAGAGATTTGACGGGAGTTCTTAGAAGCTTTGTGAAGGATGAATCGACTGTCATTATTTTAAAAGATGATGACAAGATGCTGAGAAGAGCTGGGAAAAATATTCCATGGTTAAAATTTTTAACCTATAACAGATTAAGTGCACATACTCTTTTTTATGGAAGAAATGTACTTATACTTGAAACTGCTGTTGGAAATCTGAATGATTTCTATGGTGCTGAGTAGAGGGACGAAAAATGAGATATGATCAGATAATTATTGAGCCCGTGCTTACAGAAAAAACTAACAGCATGCGTGAATCTGAAGGTGTGGTAAAATATACCTTCAAGGTTAATCCCCGTGCAAATAAGCTGCAGGTCATGGAAGCTGTTAAAAGGTTATTTTCTGTTAATCCGGTTGATTGTAATATTATTAATGTAAAAGCTAAACCTCGTCAGTCGCGTACGAAATCCGGTATACGATCCGGAAGTACAACACCGTGGAAAAAAGCTATTGTTACCCTTGAAAAAGGAAACAAAATAGAAATTATCGAGGGCGTGTAGAATTCGTAGAAGGATTCTAAACAGGGAGAACTTAAGTGGGAATTAAGACATATAAGCCGCGGACACCGAGTTTGAGGTATAGAGCAAGTCTGACATTCGAGGAAATTACCAGAACCGGAAGTGAGAAATCTCTTACTAATGGACTTTCTTTTAAGGCCGGTCGTGGTGCAGGTGGACGAATAAGTGTCAGGCGCCGGGGTGGTGGCCATAAAAGAAAATATCGTGTTATTGATTTTAAGAGAGATAAATATGGAGTTCCTGGAAAGGTTGTATCTATTGAATACGATCCAAACAGGTCTGCAAATATTGCCCTTATTAATTATAATGATGGTGAAAAGCGCTACATACTGGCACCTAAAACTTTGGCTGTTGGAAAAG
The DNA here is from genome assembly GCA_030600745.1 of Spirochaetaceae bacterium. Classification (GTDB taxonomy): domain Bacteria; phylum Spirochaetota; class Spirochaetia; order B11-G9; family B11-G9; genus JAJRQE01. The sequence goes on from JAUVLL010000145.1 coordinate 6,836, forward strand.
TTGTTATGAGTGGTCAGGATGCTGTTCTTGAGCCGGGTAATGCACTCCCTTTGGAGAAGATGCCTTTAGGTGTAAGAGTTCATAATATTGAGCTTACATGGGGAAGGGGTGGACAGCTTGTCCGGTCTGCAGGTACAGGAGCTACTATTTTGGCTAAAGAAGGGGATTATGTAACTATTAAGCTCCCTTCAGGTGAAGCAAGGATGGTTTTTGGTAAGTGTTTTGCTACCCTTGGTGAGGTTGGTAATGAAGATCATATGAATGTAAACATTGGTAAGGCCGGGAGGTCTCGTTGGATGAAGAGAAGACCAAAGGTTCGAGGTGTTGTTATGAATCCTCATGATCATCCTCATGGCGGTGGTGAAGGTAAGACATCGGGTGGACGTAACCCTGTAACACCATGGGGTGTTCCAACAAAGGGTTATAAAACACGTAAGAAGAAAAAAGCTTCTGGCAAGTTTATTGTTAAGAGACGGAAGTAGGAGTGGTAAGTGTCAAGGTCAATTAAAAAGGGTCCGTTTATCGAGAAAAAACTCTACAAGAGAATTGTTGAGGCAAGCAAGTCCGGGGATAAGAAGATGCTTAAGACTTATTCCAGGACTTCTACAATAATTCCGGAGATGGTTGGATTTACTATCTCGGTTTACAATGGTAAATCATGGGTTCCTGTTTTTATAACAGAAAATCTTGTAGGCCATAAGCTTGGAGAATTTGCACCAACCAGGATGTATCGGGGACATGCATATTCAGATAAGAAAACAAGAAAGAGATAGGTGTAGAGATGGAAGAAAAACAGGTATACAGGTCAACTGCAAAATTTCTCATGATTTCGCCGACTAAAGTTAGACCCATTGCGGATAATATCAGGATGAAACCATATACAGAGGCTATGGCAATTTTGGATAGTCTGCCCCAGAGGGGAGCCGGTTTTCTAAAAAAGGCTGTAAAGTCTGCAGCTTCCAACGCATTGTCGTTGAATAAGAAGCTTGACGAAGAGATGTTGTATATAAAGGAGCT
>JAUVLL010000375.1 GCA_030600745.1 Spirochaetaceae bacterium
CCTGAAGTCTATAAACAACTATATCACATATATTAATTTTTGTTCGGTGTTACGAGTCCCGCACCTCACTCATTTTTCATTATTCATTAATAAGCCTGACTTTCCCAGCAGAGATATCCCTGACAGCTTCATCAGCAGGACATAGCTCTTTCTCCGGAAGGTTCCCCGAAATATGAATCTGTGTATCAAATACAGGCTCTTCAACCTCTGCAGAATGCAGTTTAAGGATTTTAACAATATGATCATACAGATCATATGTCAGATCTATTTTAAAACTGATTTTAGTTACAAGCTCCTCAACGGGCAAAGCTCCCACTGCCTTTTGAGCAGCTTCCGTATATGCCTTAACAAGCCCTCCTGTACCAAGCTTTGTCCCTCCAAAATACCTGACAACCAACACAATTATATTGGTTATCCCGCTCCCCTTTAATACTTCCAGAACGGGTCTGCCGGCTGTACCGGAAGGTTCCCTGTCATCACTGAACCCGAAAATATCGGAAGTTGGACCGCTTAAAAATGCATGGACAACATGAGTAGAATCGGGATACTTTTTACGGGTTACTTTAACTATTTCTTTGGCCTCTTCCGCTGATGAGGCATACATAGCAATTGAAATAAACCGGGATTTTTTTATTTCAATTGTCTCAAAGCTTCTCCCCTTTGGTACCAGCATCAGATTCGTCCCGCAGGATCATGGTTAAAGATATTGTTCCGAATTGGCATATTGCTAAACAGATCGTCTGAAAGAGCAGTAATTTCTGATATTATCTCAGGATCAGGAAGGATGTTTAATGCTGCCATATTTTCTTCAATCTGATTCCTGTTTCTCGATCCTACAAGAACAGTATCCATCCATGACCTTGTAAGAGACCAGTAAAGGGCTAATTGAGACATCTTTAGCTCTGCTGATAAAGCAATTCTTCTAAAAGCATCCAGAAAGAATTCAACATGCTGACGGCTGTCATCGTAGAAAAACGCTAACTTGTTCCGGGGATCATCCAATGGAAAACCTTTGCTGATATTAAAATTATCTGTAAGTATACCCTGGGCCAGCGAACTATAGGACACTATTTTTATCCGATTTTCTATACAGTAAGGGATTATTTCTCTTTCTGGAAATCTCCAGATAAAAGAATATCCTGTCTGATAGTAATCAATATTTCCTGCACCTTGTATTAATTCCATATCCCGGATACTGAAGTTACTGACGCCAATATATTTTATCCTGCCTGAAGATCGAATTTTTTCCAGAGCTTCCATCATAGGCCGAAAATCGACCCCAGGTTTCGGCCAGTGAATATAAAGAATGTCTATCCGGTCAGTACAGAGTCTTTTAAGACTTATATTGATATATTTCTCCACACTTTCTGCAGGTAACCAGGTAGTTTTTGTGGCAATTGTAACATCATCCCGGCTATTTTTTAATTGCTGACCTGTAATCTGCTCTGATCTTCCATTACTATAGGACCTTGCAGTATCAAAATGTCTTATTCCACCACGCAGTGCTGCCTGAATTGTTTTTACTGAATTACTATGGCTTTGAGCTCCCCAGTACCAGTCCTCACCGAAGGCCCAGCAGCCAAGACCCAGTTTTGCAAGTTTCATAGGTAATCATATCTGATTACAGGAGAAAAATAAATATATCAATAATGTCTTATCAATAAACCCGGGAGACCATCTGACGGTATAATTTGCTCCCCCACCAGAATTATAATAGCACTGAGCAATAAGACAATAATAATTTTATACCCTTTCGAACCTGATTGTTTTTCCGGGGGAGTAGCATCCTCTGTAAACAAACGCGATTCCATGGCATCGGCCAGATCTTCCGCTTTAATAAGAATTCCATCAATCAGGGGAAGCCCCAATCGTATCAGATTACGAAAAGGAGTCCACCGATTCATACCGCATCGGGACCACATCGCCTCTCTGATCTCCTGTATCTGATCCAGTATCAGCGGCAGCATAGTCATACTCAGCCCCAAAACAGTACTGAATCTTCTGGCAGGTATAAAATGAAAGGGTTTAAACAGACGATAAATACGTGAACTAACGACCATTGGATCGGTTGTAAATGTAAAAAGAAGCGCCATCCATAAAATCAGAAAAAAACGTATAGCTCTTAACAACCCGGTGAGAAAAGATCCACTTGAAAGAGTGTTGACAATTAGAATAAGCCCCCCCATTACAAGGAAAAACCTACCTTCCTTTACATAAGATCTGATACTTACAGAAGATATAAGATGAGCAGTAAAAAATAATGGCAGTAAAACAGATAATCGAAACATACTGACAGGAAGCAGCATTAAACTGAAACAGAGTACTCCTGCCAGTTTTATTAAAACATCTGTTTTGTGGAGTATGCTGTTTCCTTTTTGATAATGGAAAATCAGGGTTTCAGCCATGTCATACTATCTATGGAGCGGTCTGATCCCCATGGCCGACTGATTCCAAACTACTCTAACCGGGGTAGAAGTTCATTGGGATATCCCTGGGCACTAATCTCTCAATGATTCAATAGAATCAGCCGATTGCAGTGT
>JAUVLL010000064.1 GCA_030600745.1 Spirochaetaceae bacterium
AAAGTTTCAGACAAGGCTGGTCGCCAACAAGTTGGCCTGGTCACAAACAAGTTTGTTGCTCGGCTATGCGGCCAGAGCTGCTCGCCTATGCATCCAAAGGAGACAAAGTAAGTAATGGAAAAGCTGATAATAACAGCTGCAATTTGCGGTGCTGAAGTTTCAAAAGAAGATAATCCGGCGTTGCCTGTAAGTGCTTTGGAACTAGCGGAAGCAGCTTTGGAAGCGGAAAAAGCCGGGGCCTCTATTATTCATCTGCACGTACGGGATGAGGAAGGTCAACCTACTCAAAATCTTAACTATTTTGAAAAAGCTTTTGATGCAATGAAAGAGATTGGTGTGACGGCAATTATTCAACCCTCTACCGGGGGAGCTGCAGGAATGACGTGGAAGGAGAGGATTCAGCCTGTATCTCTTAATCCGGAAATGGCTACCCTTGACTGCGGGACTGTGAATTTTGGAGAAGAAATTTTTGTAAACGATCTTCCTTTAATGCGAAAGTTTGCAGAAGAGATGAAAAAGAGAAATATTCTTCCTGAACTTGAATGTTTTGATGCAGGAAATATTAATAATGCCCTTCAGCTGAATAAAGAGGGACTTCTTTCTGATCATCTGCACTTTGATCTGGTTCTCGGAGTTCCCGGGGCACTTCCGGCATCTGTAAAAACTCTTCTCTTTATGGTGGAGCTTCTTCCTCCCGGAGCAACATGGACTGCAGCAGGTATTGGCAGGTGGCAGTTACCTGTGGCAATACATACGATTCTGATGGGCGGACATGTAAGAGTCGGGTTTGAAGATAATATCTATTATTCGAAAGGAGTGCTGGCAGATAGCAATGCGCAACTTGTCAGCCGTGTGGTCAGGATTGCAAAAGAAACAGGCAGGGAGATTGCCTCTCCTTCAGAAGCCAGAAAAATACTGAATATCAGGAAAGGAAGGAAATAAATGAAAGAAGGAAACATTTTTGGACTCCATAGAGTTATCACACCGGAGGGGGTCCTGCCCCAGCCTGCAGAGAAGATCGACAACACAATGGACATCTATGACAATGAGATTCTTATAGATGTCGAGACCCTGAATATCGATTCGGCCAGTTTTACACAGCTGAAAAATGCTGCTGCAGGGGATGTAGTGAAGATCAAATCGATGATCATGGAAATTGTAAATGAGAGAGGAAAAATGCAGAATCCTGTAACAGGGTCCGGCGGGATGCTGATAGGGACAGTTGCAGGAATCGGGGACAAACTTCAGGATAGAGATCTTAAGGTGGGGGACAAAATTGTGAGCCTCGTTTCATTGTCTCTGACTCCTCTTAAGATAGAAAAGATAACAAGAGTGATGACTGATATTGATCAGGTCCATGTAGAAGCTCAGGCAATTCTTTTTGAGTCCGGGATCTATGCAAAGCTCCCGGATGATATGGAAGAAACTCTTGCCCTTGCTGTTCTGGATGTTGCAGGTGCTCCTGCCCAGACAGCGAAGCTGGTTAAATCCGGAGATACTGTCCTTATAATCGGGGCAGGGGGAAAATCCGGACTTCTGTGTCTTCATGAGGCAAAAAAGAGGGCCGGCGTCAGCGGTACAGTAATAGGTATGTCTCACAGTAATGCCGGAATTGGAAGAGTCAAAGAAACAGGCCTTGCGGATATCATTATACAGGGAGATGCATCAAAACCTGTTGAACTCTATGATAAGATAATGGAAGCCACAAACGGCAGACTTGCTGATGTAGTTATCAATAATGTTAATATTCCAAATACCGAGATGGGATCAATACTCTCAACCAGGGAGGATGGGGTCCTTTACTTCTTCAGTATGGCTACAAGTTTTACAAAGGCCGCCCTGGGGGCGGAAGGTATCGGTAAGGATATCAATATGATCATTGGAAACGGTTATACCAGGAACCATGCAGCCATAACACTTCAGGTGCTGGAAGAAAACCCGGTGCTAAGAAAGATGTTCAAGGAGCTTTATACTTAGATATAGTTAAATTAAGTGAAAAAAAGGAGGGTAGGAAAATTATGAAGAAAGCACCATCTGGCGAATACATTAATTATGAGAGGGCAGTAAACCTATTAACTGACCTTGTTAAGATTGAAAGTCCCTATTTCCATGAGGCAGAAATAATGGATTATACTTATTCATGGCTGCAGAAGAGGGGGCTGCCCGCAACCTACCATCACTATCATGAAAGTAAAATAACTAATTTCAAAGGTACAAATGTTGTAGGAGAGCTAACTGGCAGTGAGGAAGGTCCGACTGTACTTTTAAACGGACATCTGGATACGGTACAGATTTGTGATGGTTGGACAAAGGATCCTCTCGGGGCCAAAATTGAAGGAGGTAAATTATATGGGGTGGGCGCATTGGATATGAAGGGTGGAGACACGGCGATCATGCTGGCCGTTGAAGCCTTCGCAGCCACTGTCCCCCAGTTTAATGGAAAAGTCCAATATACCTTCGTTAGTGACGAAGAAGGACCATATGGACTTGGTACGGATGCTCTTATTGTGGATAACATCATTAGCGATGTCGATGTGGCTATAGTCACTGAACCTAGTTCGGGTTTCTGTGGAATTGAGTTTCCATGTCTCTGCCTCGGTGCAAGGGGTGGATGGAATTACAAAGTATCTATTACGGGCAAAAGTGCGCACGCGGCAAACCCCGAAAAGGGCATTAATGCTATTACTGAAGCTTCCCGACTTATCTGTGAACTTGAAAAAGCTGAACTTAAAGTACACCCGAAACTTGGGAAGGGAGCTCTTTGTGTGATCGATATTGAGGGTGGAGGAGCGGCTTGCTCAGTAGCCGACAAGGCTGTTTTTTCAATATTCCGCCATGTAATAATAGGAGAAGACAGAGATTATTTAATAAAAGAAGTAGAAGATGCGGCCGAAAGAGCAGGAGTAAAAGGACGTTTATCGATAAAATTCCGGGACGCACCCAACCCGGACAGTGTCGGGTTTCAGCCTTATGTAGTATCTGAAAGTAATCCTTATACAAAAGCGTTTAAAGAGAGCATTTTGGATGCTACCGGTGAAGACCCTCATATCGCATATTTTTCAAGTATGGGCGACTTCAATTACCTGGGGTCCAGAAGCAGACTTCCTACATATATTTTCGGTCCAAATGGGCAAAATTACCATAGTGCTGATGAATATGTCGAATTGGATTCTGTAGTAAAAACAGGGGAGGTGATTTACGATTATTTGAAACGGATTTTAATATAAAAGAATATAATAGAGGAGTTTTTTATGAATGATAATGATATTAAGAAAACAGAAAATAAAGTTCCTGGTTTTGGTTCATCTTTGTTTGTACTGTTATTTTTATTTGTTGCAATGGCTATATCGGTAATGTGGCTTAGTATTCCTGTACACATAACATTGATTCTGACCATAGTTGTAGCAACTATTGTGGCCATGAGATCCGGGTATACGTGGAAGGAAGTACAGAATGGCATTCTCTATGGAGCTGATCTGGCCATGCTCCCCATGCTGATCCTTATGGTTATCGGAGTTGTAATAGGAACATGGGTTGCTTCGGGAACAATACAGACCATTATCTACTATGGTCTATTAATCTTAAGACCCTCCTATTTTCTACTGGCAGCCGCAATTATTGTGGGTCTTACTTCTATGGCAACAGGCAGCTCATACACATCAGGCGGTACAGTTGGAGTGGCAATGATGGGAATCGGTTTGGGCCTTGGTGTTCCACCAGCCATGACTGCAGGAGCAGTTATCAGCGGGGCAATAATTGGTGATAAAATGTCGCCCCTTTCAGATTCAACCAACCTTGCAGCAGCAGTTGCAGAGGCAGACCTATTTGATCATATCAAGAGTATGATGTACACAACAGGACCTGCTTTTGGTATTGCACTTCTGTTATACTGGGTCATGGGATTTTTTGTAGTAAAGGGTTCAGCTGACACCACTCAGGTAGATCTTATCCTTACAACCCTGAAAGATAACTTTGTAATCAATCCAATTATGCTGCTTCCGCCGGTTGTTGTTATTGTGCTTGCGGCAAAAAAGTTTCCGTCTCTTCCAGCAATGATTATTGGTGCCCTTGTTGCAGCAGTACTTGCCATGATTTATCAGGGCGCAACAATCACTTCAATAACAAACGTTATGAATTACGGTTATTCCGGCAATACAGGTGTTGCAGTAGTTGATAAATTGGTGAGCAGGGGGGGGCTACAGTCGATGATGTGGACAGTATCCCTTGGATTTATCGGAGTGGGACTGGGTGGTATTCTTGAAAAAACCAGAATGCTTGAATCCTTTCTCATGAAACTATCCGGTTTACTAAAAACATCAGGGGGGGTAATTGCCTCTACTGTCGTTTCGGCAATATTACTTAACCTTGCTACTGCAAGTCAGTATATGTCTATTATTATTACGGGTCGAATGATGATTCCTGAATATAGAAAGAAAAAACTTCTTCCAAGGGTACTTTCGAGAACACTCGAAGATGCTGGAACAGTTTTTTCACCAATGGTTCCCTGGGGTTTATGCGGAGTCTTCTTTACAGGTGCTCTGGGTGTCCCAACCACAGAATATTTCCCCTATGTTTTTCTTGCATTGATAGTACCTATCATAGCAGTTATCTATGGTTTTACAGGTGCCGCGGTATGGTATGAGGATGGAAAAATTGACGATCCGACTGCTTACAGCAAACAAAAACTGCAATAGTCTCAGATATTTGATAATTTACTCTGGAGAATATTCGGGCTTTTGAATAATATACTGTCTGGTTGCTAAAGATAAACTGGCATCCGGACAGTGTTTTTTAACAAATTGATTCAATACTTTTGAGGCTTTTGCGCTGTACATGATATTATCTGGTTTTTGGCTTTTTGCGTCGGTTTACTATGGTTATTTTAGAGAAGAGCTACTTTTAAATTCAAAATGTGTTACATCGCAAAAAGCTGTTTAATAGAGATAGAAAAATGTTTTAAGTATTATGTAGATTTTTTATGCTTAGTGTACTATTAAAATGTTCAGGAAATTTTACTCCTGGAGGAGAATCCTATGGTGGAATATACAAAGGTTAACTACAAAGAGATTCCTCTGTTTAAGGATGTAACAGAGGAACAGTGGAACGACTGGCACTGGCAGATGGGGAATGTTATAACGGATATCAAAACTTTGGATAAGGTAGTAGATATTGATAAGAAGGAGTATTCTGATCTTGAGAAAACTCTTTCCAAATTCAAGATGGCTATTACTCCCTATTATGCTTCTCTTATGGACAAAAGTTATAAATTATGTTCTGTTCGCCTGCAGGCAATTCCTCAAATTGCAGAGCTGCATGATGATCCTTCAGATATGGATGATCCTCTTCATGAGGATGTTGATTCCTCTGTCCCGGGATTGACACATAGATATCCTGACAGGGTGTTACTTCTTGTTACCGATATCTGTTCCATGAATTGCAGGCACTGTACAAGACGAAGGATTGTTGGTCAAAAAGATAATAATTTGTCATGGGATAATATTCAGAGGGCTGTGGATTATATAAAAGAACATACCGAAGTAAGGGATGTTCTCCTGTCCGGGGGAGATCCCTTTACTCTTGCAGACAGTTCCCTGGAGAAAATAATTGCAGCTATAAGGGAGATTCCTCATGTTGAGATTATTAGAATTGGAACCAGAACACCTGTAGTAATGCCAATGAGAGTTACAGATGACCTTGTGAATATGCTGAAGAAGTATCACCCCATCTATGTTAATACTCATTTTAATCACTATAAAGAAATTACTCATGAGGCAAAAGAAGCTTGTGAGAAGATGGCAAATGCAGGAATACCTGTTGGGAATCAGAGTGTACTGCTTAGGAATGTAAATGATTGCCCGAGGATAATGAAGAAACTAGTTCATGAACTCTTGAAGATTAGAGTAAAACCCTACTATCTTTATCAGTGTGACCTTTCAAAGGGCATATCACATTTCAGGGTTTCTATTTCCAAGGGTATTGAAATAATTGAGTCGCTTAGAGGGCATACAACAGGTATGGCTGTTCCTACTTATGTTGTGGACGCTCCCGGAGGGGGAGGGAAGATTCCCTTATCCCCAAATTACCTTCTATCTCACTCAGATAAAAGGTATGTACTTCGTAATTATGAGGGAGTTATTACAACGTATACTCAGCCTTCAAATATTTTTTCTGACTGCTGGTGTGAGCTCTGTAAAAACAATGAGTATGGACCTCTCGATGGAGTAGCCAAACTTTTAAATGGTGAGAAGCTTGCCCTTGAACCAAAGGATCTGGCCCGTAGACATCGGAATGGGCATAGCCATAACAATGAATAAGAATAATCTGCTGCAACTGACACTGGAAAACAGTGTCAGTTGTCTGGCTATTGTTGGTCTTGCAAAAAATGCTGGGAAGACTGTAGCTTTGAATACTCTTATCAGGGAAGCTGGAGAAGCTGATGTAAAACTTGCTGTTGCCTCTTATGGCAGAGATGGTGAGGATATAGATGTAATAACCCTGAAAAAGAAGCCTCTGATCTTTATTCCCCCAAATACATATTTTGTTACAGCAGAGAAGCTGTTTGAAAAAAGCAGTCTCCAGGGATCGATTGTTATAGATACGGAGATGGATACTCTTCTGGGAAGAGTAAAGATATATAAAAGTGGAGTCATAGGAGACAGTGTTGAACTCGCGGGGGTTAACAGGGGTTCCAGGATGATGAAAATAAAAGAACTTCTTCCCGGGGATACTGAACTGTTTCTAATAGACGGAGCTCTGGACCGCCGCAGTTCAGCAATACCTTCTCTTTCACATGGAATGGTGCTGGCTACAGGAGCTGTTGTGGGGAATACCGTAGATCTGATAGTTCAGCGTACAATGGATGAGGTGGGGCGAATTACTCTGCCTCCCTGCCTTGATGAGCAGATATCTCTTACGGCAGGTAGAATTCTTGGGAGTGGCAAATCGGGTTTAATCCGGAATGGAGAAATAATTACTCTTACAGATAATTCCTTTGGTAAAACTATTGTTCCTTCTCGTTATCGGGTAGAATCCGGGGATTCCCTTGTTTATAGCGGGGCTTTAACTGATTCAGCAGCAGAAGAGATTATCTACGAATACAGAGCATTGGATTGTACCCTGATTGTCAGGGATGGTACCCGTATATTTATCAGTAGAAGAAATATGAATCTACTGATAAAAAACAGAATCAGATTATGCGTCTATGAACCGATTAAACTTATAGCCCTTACAGTTAACCCCTACAGTCCCTATGATTTCAGGGTTGATTCAGATCTGCTGCTGGATAACATGAGAGAGTCTTTGAGGAAGGCTGATATCGAAATACCGGTGTTTAATGTTTTGTCGAAAGATTATCTATAGAAACAATGTTTCATTTAGTTCTAAATTTACTTGGTTTTACAGCATTGACTTGACTTTACAATATTGACTTGACTTTACAATAAATGTGTATTATGATAAGATATGAAGTTTGCAAAAACAGAATTGAAAAAAGGTAGAGGAAGCTATCAACCGGATTGGGAAGTCGATAATATTTGGGTTGAAGTGAAAACTCAACTTACTGCTCTTCGTCTTGTAAGGGATAATCTGATGCAACTGGCTTACGCTGTTTCTGAACAGCTTTGCGGACGAGCAATATTACTGCTAATAGAACCGAATATATCTTATATCAGGCTTTTTAGTGAATGGCAAAAAGTGGAAAAGATTTTTCGGCCGGAAATATTTAACCATCTAAGTATTGCAGTTTTTCGAAATGGACAACTTCTCGGTATCCCAAATGAACCGGAACTGACTGGTGCTCTAATTGAAGTGTGTGAAGAAGAGATTTCAAATAAAAAAAATCCTCTGCCCAAACCTGTTTATAAAGATGAGATTTATAAAATTCTTATTTATAGATGGCTTATGAATAAAGGTGCCATCACTTCGGATAAGCTTGCTCAAACTGCAGGATGTAATTACAGATCAGTAGCTAATACACTTGAGGAACTGGGAAATGCACTTGCCAGGTATTCCGATAGAAGAGTTGAACTGAAATACTTTCCGAAAGATGCATGGGAATGGCTCCTTGTACATTTGAATAAATCCCGATTTACAAAAAGATATTCAGATCGTTCCGGACAACCTCGCTCAATTGAGTCATTGTTGAAAAGATTAGCAAGGATGGAGCATACAAGCATAGCTGTTGCCGGAACTTTAGGGGCCCGGTATCACTATCCCGATATTGATTTAATTGGGATTCCAAGACTTGATCTTGTAGTACATTGTCCGGATAAATATCTGAATATTGATTTTATTGACCGAGTTGATCCTGCTCTTAAAGAGGAAGTTGATCCTGAAAAACCGGTATCCCTTGTCATTCACTTTATCAGGAGAAAAGAATCGTTTTTTTCAACTAATCCTGATGGCATTGCATGGGCAGACCCTGTTGAATGTCTTCTTGACCTCCATGAGATGCGCTTTGAACCCCAGGCATTGGAGTTTCTCAATTTTTTACAAGCGAAATGGAGTAATACATGAATCAACTGATAGATGCCGCAAAATCAGTCTCCCCAGGAGAGGTTCTGACTGAAATTGTTAAAGCCATTCCAGAAGAGTGTAAAGAGAATATGATTATTATTGGAAGCCTGGCAGTAGGATATCATTTTTTCATAGAAGACGAAAATATGGCTGTCCGTACAAAGGATGCGGATTGTCTTCTTTCTCCTCGTATTGAAGCTGTTCACGTAGGGGAATCAATTACCGAAAAACTTTTTGCTTCCGACTGGTCTTTATCCAAAATTGGAAAGTGGACAAAACCCGGTGATGAAAATACACCGACTGAGTTGCTTCCGGCAGTCCGTTTGAATCCACCGGGAAATCCTGATTGGTTTATTGAATTGCTGACTGTTCCGGAATCTCCGTCCGATCGTGAGAGGAAATTGGTTCCATTAAAAACCAGTCGTGGATATTTTGCCCTTCCGAGTTTTGGTTTTTTATCGTTAACTAATTATAAACCAATAAAAACAGAATTGGGAATCTATATTGCAAGACCGGAGATGATGGCCCTTGCAAACATGCTTGAACACCTGGAAATCAAACCGGATACAATGTCAGGCCTAATACAGGGGCGAACAATAAAACGCAGCAACAAGGATTTAGGCCGTGTACTTGCAATTGCTTATCTTAGTACAGGACAAGATGTGGACAGCCTTGAAACATGGCCTGATATATGGCAAAAAGCTTTGCAGGATCGTTTTCCTGAGGATTGGCAAAAACTTGCCCGGGACAGTGGTTCAGGACTACGCCGGCTGCTTCTGAGTGAACCGGATTTGAATGAAGCATATCATACATGTAGATATGGTTTGCTTGCTTTGCGACCTCCGGCTTTGGAACAGCTTAGAATATCCGGAGAGCGTCTTCTACTTGATGCAGTAGAACCTCTGGAAAAATGTTAATTAAAATTTATCCACAGTTTAATTGTGAGATCAGATCACTTGTCGTATAGACACTAATTATATAAACAGTATAAACCTGAATAGTTGGTTTTAGATCGATAGGTCCAAATATAGGTGCAGGAGTTGTATGTATGAACAAAATTAAAATAATCAATTTCTCTATGGATTACTATGATCAGGCTTTGGAATTATGGAAAAAATCAACAGCACTTATAATTGTCTTTCCAGGATATGGATATGAATCAAATTATCCATTGTTTTTTTATCTGAAAGAACTTATGTACGATCCGGGATAAAACCTTGTGTCCACACATGGCAACAAATTCTTCTTGATTTCAGGCATTGGAGCAGGTAGTATTGAGAAACAAGTTGGTTGGCAGCGTTTTTGTAAATTGAATATCTTGTGAAAGGGAAGATTTAAAGAATGTTTATTTTGGGAAAAAGTGGTTATTATTTCTTTTTTGACTGGCTTGTAAATAGAAATATATATTCTCACATAAGGTACTCTGTAATTTTCGGAGATATTTGTGAGTAATTTCTATTTTCTTGAAAAAATGAATCCTATTTTCCTACAGATAGCGGATTCTGCAGAGAAGAATTTTATTCCGGATCCAAATACTACCTTGATTAAGCTTCGACAGCTGGGAGAAGCTATTGCTCAGGATGTTGCTGCCCGTATAGGAATCGATTTTGATCAGTCAATTTCTCAGGTGGATCTATTATATAAAATCAGCAGGGAACTCAAACCTGATCAAACAGTCATGGATCTGTTTCACAAAATATGAAAAGAAGGAAATCGGGCTACTCATCAATTTGATACTCACCACAGGGAAGCAATGGATGGAATTAAAGTGGCCCGGGAACTTTCTATATGGTATTTTCGTTCATTTCAGGATTCAAATTTCAAACCTAAGAAATTTATTACACTCACAGATCCCAGTTTAGAACTGAGAAGTCTACAGACTGATATATTAAAGTTAAAAACACAATTACTGGATACTAATGAGAAGCTTGAAAATAATCTGGAAATGAATGCTCTTCTTGCCAATGAAAAAGAAGAATATTCTGTACTTGCTTATCAGATGGATGTTGAAGCCAGATCTTATAAAAAGCAGGCAAAAATACATGAAGATGCTCTCTTAAAGGAAAAAGGAAATTTCGAATTAGAACTATCAAAATTACGTTCTGAAGCACAGCAAAATGTTAAGACTGTTAAAAATATTGTCAAACATACACAGAATGCAGCCCGGAAAATATCATTAAATGAAGAGCTTACCCGGATCCTTATTGATTCAAGCTTGAATGCTCTTGGATGGGAGGCTGATTCTGAAGATCTAACTTATTTTAAAGGTTGTCGTCCCGAGGCGGGCAAAAACAAGGCCATTTCCGAATGGCCTGCAGGTGGAGGGCAAAGAGCTGATTATATTCTTTTTATCGGATTATCCCCTATGGCTGTAGTTGAAGCTAAGCGGGAAAATGTGGATGTTGCAGGCAAAATCCAGCAGGCAGAGCGTTATGCCCGCAATATTTCTATTGGAAATAATATGGATATACTCTGGAGTGACGACAGGGGTGAGTTTAGTATTCCATTTGTATATTCCTGCAATGGGCGTCCGTTTATAAAACAATTAGCAGAGAAATCCGGTACATGGTTTAGGGATGTAAGAAATCCAGCTAATCTTAAACGTCCACTTCAGAATTTTCATTCACCAGATGGGCTTCTGGATCTATTAACGAGGGACAGAAAAGAGGCAGAGCAGAAGTTAAAAGATGAAGAGTTTACTTATCTACCTATTCGGGACTATCAAAAGAAAGCTATTCAACATGTAGAAGCGGCTCTGGAACAAAACA
>JAUVLL010000230.1 GCA_030600745.1 Spirochaetaceae bacterium
ATGCCCGGACCCGCAGTCAGGGCTACAGCGGAGATGCCAGTTGGGAAGATCTAAAGATCCTTAAATCAAATTTTGATATACCTATAATCGGTTCGGGTAATCTTTTTACACCTGAAGATGCTGTAAGAATGCTTGAATCAACAGGAGTTGACGGCGTCATGTTTGCCAGGGGAGCCCTGGGTAATCCTTTTATTTTTGCCAGAACAAAATCACTTATACAGACAGGAATCTTAACTCCTGAACCGGAAATTGATACTAAAATTAAAACTGCATGGGAACACCTTTCCCTTAATGTCAACTACAAAGGGGAGAAAACAGCATGCAGAGAGATGAAAAAGCAGCTATGCAGTTATACAAAGGGAGAACCGGGATCAGCCGCACTAAGAAACAGAATCGTACACGCAGAAAATCTTGAGGATTACAGAGAGATTTTCCGGGAATATCTGATTTAATAATCCGATACGTACATAACAAATGTTTAAATTTTTTACATTCCGATTCTAATACCACAATTATAGTGGCGACCGGCCGGTGCCCCTACGAGGAAAATTCCTGTTGGCGTCGTACCTCGTACATCATTACCCCTGCGGCAACCGAAACATTCAAAGAATCGACATTACCTCTGGTTGGAATTGATACCAGATTGTCACACTTACTCCGGATAAGATCACGCAGCCCTTTACCTTCTGAACCCATTACAAGAACAACTCTTCCGGTAAGATCAGTTTTGTTTATATTGTTACCACTCATATCTGCCCCGTAAATCCAAAATCCCGCCTTTTTCAGCTTATCCATAGAACGACTTAAATTTGTAACTACATCAATATTTACATAGTTATCTGCCCCGGCAGATGTTTTAGAAACCGTAGCATTATCTTTCGCACTATTCCGTGAAGGGATCAGAACAAGATCAGCGTAAAACTGATCGGAACTTCGTATTATTGCTCCAAGATTATGAGGATCTGTAATACCATCAAGAATTATTATAAGAGCATTAGGATTATTCAGATTTTCAAGATATGAATCAAGATCAGAAGAAATTTTTCTATCGTGCCCCTGATTAATATTCAAACTATTCTCAGAAGAGTCAGTAAAGACAATTCCCCTGTGAGCAGCTTCTTTAGCAATTTTAGTAATTTCCATTTCTGAGACTTTTACATATGGATAACCTTGCCTCTTTGCAAGATCTATTATAGATAAAATCCGCCTGGTCGATCTTGAATAGTAAACAGTACCATACGAATTCTTTTTTTTAAGAAGTTCCTCAATACCATGAAACCCGGTAAAAACTATGGTCTTCAATATTTCTACTCACCTCCAAATATTTTCACCTTGTCAATAATCCCATCAAAATCCAGGTCCTGCTCGTACTTTTCAATATAAGACCCATCTATAATATAGACCCACACATCAATTTTCATATCATAATTTGAATCAATCTCACGTCTAACAATAATTCCGTCAGAATAAAAATAAAGATCATCCATCTCTCCATCTTTATTAAAATCGATAGATTCCATAACTTTAACACCATCCGCATTCAATCTTACAAGATAATCAATATTACCATCAGTGTTATAATCAAATTCCTCAATTAAAGTATCTTTTAAATTATTCTCAACCGTACTGATAATATCAGTTACATCGACAATACGGTCTATAGAAAAGATATTTACAGCTGTAATAAACATTAAAAATAATAAATAGTATCTGGTTTGATTCATTATTAGACTATCGGAGCATAATACTATAAAAAAAAGCCCCTATAATGATTATTTATTATAGAGACTTCTTTATTATCTCAATTCTGATAAAGGTACAGGATCGGGATTCTTATTTCCATCGTCCAGTTCAGCTATCTCTTTTAATAGGTTTTTAACCTTGCTGCTCAGTTTTGTTGGAATATTAACCCTGATTTTTATATACATATCACCCCGCCTGCCTGCATTATGCAGATAAGGAATACCCTCTCCTTTAAGACGTAATATTTTATCATTTTGTGTTCCTGCCGGAATTTTGAGTTTAGCTTTTTTATCATCCAGTGTAGGAACCATCAATTCAGATCCAAGGGCTGCCTGTGTCATAGAAACAGGAATAACACAGTAAACATCTGCACTATCACGTTCAAAATATTTATGTGGCGCTACAGTAATGTAAACGTACAAATCACCAGTCGCTCCTCCATTAGGGCTGGCATTACCCTGCCCGGGGATATTAATACGCTTCCCGGACTCAATACCCGCCGGTATGGTAACCTTTATCTTCTGGCTTTTATGAGACAGACCTGTTCCCCTGCAGCTTCTGCATGGATTTTCAATCACATAGCCATCACCATTACAGGTTGGACAGGCAGAAGCAATCGAGAAAAAACCGGAACTCCTCCTAACCTGACCGCTGCCTCCACAGGTAGGACACATTTTCTTACCACCACCAGCCTCAGCGCCTGTACCGTTACATGAGGGACATCCAACCTGCCGACTGTAGCCAATCTGTACTTTAGTCCCGAAAACAGCATCCTTAAAAGGAATATTCAGGTTGTACCGGAGATCAGATCCTCTGGGTTGGGAAGAACGACCGCCTCGCCTGGCTCCTCCACCTCCGCCAAAAAAAGAATCAAAAATTCCACCAAAATCACCAAAGATATCCTCGAAATCCCTATAAACAGTGGAGTAATCATGCCTACCACCATTCATTCCTTCGACACCTGCAAATCCATACTGATCATAGACTTGTTTCTTCTTGGCATCACTTAAAACTTCATAGGCTTCAGTGCCCTCTTTGAATTTTTCCTCAGCAGCTTTATCCCCCTGGTTTTTATCAGGGTGATACTTTATTGCAAGCTTTCTATATGCCTTTTTAATCTCATCTGCCGGGGCTCCTTTCGAAACCCCGAGCACTTCATAATAATCCCGTTTAGCCAAACTACAGACCCACTATTTAATTTTTTTCAGAATCTTCATCATCGATTACTTCATAATCGATATCCTCAACTGTACCACTTGAAGACTGGGAATCACCGGCTGTTTCGCCTGTATCTGCAGTCTCTGAAGCAGCACCTGTATCCTGGCCTGCAGTAGAAGCATCAGCACCACTACTTTTATATACCTCTTCAGCCAGCTTATGGGCAGCCTGTTTAAGTTCCTCAGATTTCGCTTTAATCTGTTCCAGATCACCTGACTCTACAGCTTTTTTAAGTCCGTCAACACCGGTGTTAATGGCTGTTTTATCAGAATCTGATATTTTATCACCAAAATCTTTAAGAGATTTCTCAGTTGAATAAATAAGGGAATCTGCCTCATTTCTAATTTCTACTTTTTCTTTTTCCTTTTTGTCCTCTTCTGCATGAAGCTCAGATTCTTTAACCATCTTCTCAATCTCTTCATCAGATAAACCGGAAGAAGATTCAATCCTTATCTTTTGTTCTTTGCCGGTTCCAAGATCTTTAGCTGATACATGGACAATACCATTTGCATCTATATCAAATGTAACTTCAATTTGAGGAACTCACCTTGCTGCGGCAGGTATACCTACAAGATCAAATCTCCCAAGAGATCTGTTCTGAGCAGCCATCTCTCTTTCACCCTGCAATACACTAATTGAAACTGCAGTTTGATTATCTGCAGCTGTTGAAAAAATCTGACTCTTTCGTGTCGGTATAGTTGTATTCCTTTCTATGAGCTTTGTTGATACTCCCCCCAATGTTTCTATACCGAGAGATAAAGGTGTGACATCCAAAAGAAGAACATCTTTAACATCACCACCAAGAATTCCCCCCTGAATAGCCGCTCCCATTGCAACAACCTCGTCAGGGTTAACACCCCTGTTTGGATCTTTCTGAAAAAGATTTTTAACAACTTCCTGAACAGCAGGTATTCTTGTAGATCCACCTACCAGAATAACCTCATCTATATCAGAAGGAGAAAGACCTGCATCCTTAAGTGCACTGAGGCAAGGCTGTCTGGTCCCTTCAACCTGATCATGTACCATCTGTTCAAATTTTGCCCTTGTCAGAGTATACTGCAGGTGCTTAGGACCTGATGCATCAGCAGTAATAAAAGGTAGATTAATTTCTGTTGAATGAGTACTGGAAAGCTCAATTTTTGCCTTTTCAGCTCCCTCTTTTAATCTCTGCAGAGCCATTCTATCCCTGGATAAATCTATTCCAAAATCCTTCTTAAAGCTTTCTATTAACCAATCAATAATACGCTGATCAAAATTATCACCACCAAGATGAGTATTACCATTAGTTGCTTTTACTTCAAATACACCATCTCCAAGTTCCAGGATCGAAATATCAAAAGTACCTCCACCCAAATCGTAAACAGCTATCTTTTCTTCTTTTTTATCCTTATTAAAACCATAAGCAAGGGATGCTGCTGTTGGCTCATTTACAATCCTTTTTACTTCAAGTCCTGCTATCTTACCGGCATCCTTTGTAGCCTGCCTCTGGGCATCATTAAAATAAGCAGGGACAGTAATAACTGCTTCTGTTACAGTTTCACCAAGATAATCCTCTGCAGTTTTTTTCATCTTTTGGAGTACAGCTGCTGAAATTTCCTGAGGGGAAAAATCTTTCCCGTGAATTCCAACCCTTACCTCACCGCCCGAACCATCTTTTATTTCATATGGAACCATCCTTATTTCATCTGGGACTTCAGAAAAACGACGCCCTACAAATCTCTTAATAGAATACACAGTATTCTCGGGGTTAGTTACTATCTGATTCTTGGCAGGCTGCCCGACAAGACGCTCATCCTTTGCTGTAAATCCTACTATGGAGGGAGTAGTTCTTTGCCCTTCTGAATTCTGAATTACAACAGGCTCTCCTCCTTCCATTACAGATACACAAGAGTTGGTTGTTCCAAGGTCAATTCCAATTATTCTTCCCATTATTTTATCTCCTCTATTTCATTACAATAATTATTATACATGGATACTACCATGATTACTTTTCGTTCACCACTTCAGTTTCTTCTTTTACAGCAACCGGCATGGCTACCTTTACTTTAGCCGGTCTAATAACCCGATCCTGAAGTATATATCCACTTTGATAATCTTCTATAACCGTTTGCTTCTCATATTCAGAACTCTCTTCCATGCCTATGGCCTCATGAAACTGAGGATCAAATTCTTCACCCACAGATACCATCTTTTTAAGACCCCAGTTCCTGTCCAGCATACTTACAAACTGCTTCTCTATAAGTTCAATACCGGAATGGAAATTTTCAGCATCCACTGACTCTGTAGTTGATTTAATTGCCCTCTCAAAGTCATCAATTATTGTTATAAGATCCAAAAGTAAATTTGAATTCGCATATTTAATTGACTCTTCTTTTTCCCTTAATACACGTTTTCTGAAATTATCCGATTCTGCCTGCTTTCTAAGCATTTGATCTTTTAATGAGCTGTTTTCATCTTCCAGTTGGAAAATTATATCCTGAAGCTTTTCCTCTTCAGATTTTTCACTTACTTCATCATCACCATCTTTTACAGAAACAGGAATATCCTGTACAGACTCGTCCTCTACTACTTTATCCTGCAGAATTTCTTTTTCTTTTTTTTTCTGCTTCTTTGACATACCACCCTCATTAAATCTATTATATTTGCTGATCTTTTATTGATTTATCGTATGCCATAAAATACTAATCAACATGTAAACCGTCAAGCTTTTTAGTAAAAAATTGTTATTACCATCAAGTAGGGGCAGCCACACAGGATTTGCTTTCCAAACCC
>JAUVLL010000016.1 GCA_030600745.1 Spirochaetaceae bacterium
TGAATCAGGGATTTGGACCTGTTTAAGCATCTTGTATGCAATATCTGTAATTTGTTTTCTACCGGTGTTATCCAAAGAACGGTCATGGTCACTCATCTTTGCAGTTCTGAATGCTGCATTCCCGTGGCGAAGTAACAGTAATTTTTTCATAAAAATACCTTATCATGTGGAATTTTAGTTTTTTTGCAATAATTGGGTTAAATATGTATATAAATAATAAAAATCAACTTAAATATTAATATATTCCCTCTTGATCAATCTATTCGTAGACCGTAAAATACTCTTTTCCAGTTAGTAAATCAAAACAATCATAATAAAGAGGAGATTGAAATGTCAAGAGAACTTGTTGTTATTGCCCTTGGTGGTAATGCTATTAAACAGGCTAGTGAGATTGGAACCACAGAAGAACAAATGAAAAATGTTGATACTGCTGCAGAGCAGATTGCTAAAATTTCTATGGCCGGTTATAAAATCCTTATTACCCACGGAAATGGGCCGCAGGCCGGGGCACTGTTAATTCAACAGGAAGAAGGAAGTTCCCTTGTGCCGCCACAGACACTTACAGTTGTTGGTGCAATGACTCAGGGCCAGGTTGGGTGGATGTTTCAAAACCGGCTTGCATACCATCTTAAGAAAATGGGTAAAGATGCTCCTATATGTAGTGTTATAACTCAAGTGGAGGTTTCCAGTGATGATCCTGATTTCCAGGATCCTACCAAACCGGTTGGACCTTTTTATACTGAAGCAGATGCAAAAAATCATGCTGCAGAGAAGGGATGGATTGTTAAGGAAGTAAAGCCCGGTGTTGAAAAGAGCTGGCGAAGGGTTGTTCCATCTCCGGAACCATTGAGCATTGTTGAGGAAAGAGCTATAAATTCGCTTCTTGTGGAGAGAGTTATTGTTATTGCAGCCGGTGGTGGTGGTATTCCGGTAGAAAAAGGAAAAGATGGAAGTTGGGTTGGTGTTGATGCAGTAATAGATAAGGACCGGGCCGGGTTTAAATTGTCTCAAGCTGTTAAAGCAGATAAGTTTATGATTCTCACAGATGTGGAAAATGTTTATGTTGATTTTAATAAGCCGAATCAGAAAGCTCTTCAGGAAATAACTCTTAATGAAGCGCAGAGCTATCTTGATGATGGTCAGTTCTTTAAAGGTTCTATGGGACCAAAAGTTGAAGCATGTATGCGTTTTGTTAAATGGAGTGGTAGGGAAGCAATAATAACTTCTCTGGATAAAGCTCTGGATGCACTTCAGGGGAAAACAGGGACTCGCATAAAAAAGTAAAATACTATACAGTAAGCTTGAAAGTTCGTATATAAGAGGTAAAAGAATGAATAGTTTAGCTGAGGAATTAAATTCTATCCTTAGAGGAAGCATTGTAGATGACCTTTTATCAGATTTTGGTAGACGTTTTTATTTCCCAAAGGGTATTGTGGCTCAGTCTGCTGAAGCAAAAGAGAAAGCAACAAAATTTAATGCTACAGTAGGAATGGCAACCTCTAAAGGTAAACCGATGTTCCTAAACAGTGTTCGGGATCAAATTTCTGAGTTGTCTGAATCTGATGTTTTCCCTTACGCTCCGACTCCGGGAGTTCTGGATCTCCGAAATAAATGGCGTAAAGAGATGGATGAAAAAAATCCATCTCTTATAGGAAAAGAAACTTCTCTTCCTCTGGTTACAACCGGTTTAACCCATGGACTATCTGTATTAGGTGATATGTTCCTTGATAAAGGCGATACTGTTGTTATTCCGGATATGTTTTGGGGGAATTACAGCCTCATATTTGAGGGTAGAAACCAGGCGAACATTGTTACTTTTCCTTTCTTTACAGATAAGGGTGGAATGAATATTTCCGGATTTGAAAAGACTCTAGCCGATGTACCGGGGAATAAAGTGGCATTTGTCCTTAACTTTCCTAATAATCCAACAGGGTATACACCCACAGTTAAAGATGGGGAAAAAATTATTGAACGCTTACTTAAGTTGGCAACGGGGGGCAAAAAAATTCTTGCAATAATGGATGATGCTTATTTTGGTTTATTCTATGAAGATGAATCCCTGAAAGAATCCCTGTTTGGCAGAATCGCCGATCTACATGAAAATATTCTTGCTGTTAAAGTAGATGGTGTTACAAAGGAAAATTTTGCCTGGGGTTTCAGAGTTGGTTTTCTTACATATGCTTCAAAGAATCTTGGTTCGGAGGCCCTTGGTGCTCTTACAACCAAGACTTCCGGATCAATTAGAGCTTCAATTTCCAATTCGAATAAAATGGCTCAGAGTCTGGTTCTAAAATCTTTCACATCAGCCAGCTATCAAAGCGAAAAGGATGCGAGGTTTAAAATTCTTAAAGAGCGTTATCTTAAAGTACGGGATCTGGTTAAGTCTTTTGATTCTGACTCGCCTCTTAAGGCTCTGCCATTTAATTCAGGGTATTTTATGACTTTTCTTTATGAAGGTGATTCTGAAAAACTCAGGGTCCATTTATTGAACAAGTATGCTATTGGAACCATATCTATACAGGGGAAATATTTGCGTATTGCCTATTCAAGTGTAGAACTTGAAAACCTGGAGGAGCTTTATTCACTGATAGATAAAGCCGCAAAAGAGATTCTTTAATCAATTTAAATGGACGTAAAGATAAAGATATACTTTACAGATAGAGATGATAAGCAGTTTATGGGCATTGGTGTCTATTGGCTGCTTACTGGAATAAAGAAATATGGGTCAATTCGGAAGGCTGCAGATGAAATGCAGCTTTCTTATGTTAAAGCTTTAGCAATGCTTAATAATCTGGAAAAAGCGTTAAAAAAAAAGATATTAAATAGGAAAAGGGGCGGTGACAGCAGGGAAGGGGCTACCCTGACAGCAACAGGAGAAAAAATAATTAATTTGTATAATAGGTATCAGGATAAGGTTAAGTCTTTTGCAGATTATGAATTTACAGCTTTAAAAAAGGAGTTTGAGTTACTCGATTAACTTTAATTTCTTAAGCTCAATCATCAGACTTTTCTTATTGTAGGGTTTTGAAAGATATCCATCACATTGATTTTTAAAGGCTTCCATAACATTTCCTGCATCCCCAAGAGCACTTACCATTATTATTTTACACCCCTTTCTCCCCAGAAGTCTGTGTCCCTTTCCTGCTAATTGCATCATCTTCAACTATAAGAACTTTCACTCTACTCTCCTTTAGGAATTAATTAATACATTCATTCGAAATATAAAACCCTCTGCATCAAAATATATTTCCTGACTGTCTTCTATGTTTTCAATATCTTCTTCGTCATAATTAACTGCCGGGAATGAGATATTATATTTAACATTCCGTCCCAGGAAATTTGTCATAAAGTTTCCTGCGATAACATTTAAAATTTCCAAAAGGCAATCATCAATTTGTGTTGCATGCATCTCCTCCCAGGCAGTAGAATGAATAGTTTCTACAATAGTCTTTCTAAGTTCAAGGGGTAGATATGCTATTATATATCCATCTAGGGGTGATATGATGTCAATAAATAAAATTTGTGTAAATGTAAAATTTTCAGGTTTTTCATCAATATGAAGAGTGTCAATAAAAATCATTTCTGAAAACACAAATTCAATCGTTTTTATTATTGCCTCTCTAATCTTTTCCTGTATCATCTACCTACTCCTTTTCCATAAAATCAAGAACTTTTGCGGGACTTAAGGGTTTACCGATTACAGCCATAACTCCTTCTCTTTTTAATCTTTCTTCCAGAACTGTATTGTCAAGGCTTGAGATGACCACTACAGGAATATCTTTTGTATCATTATGGGATTTGAGTTTTCTGATAAAAGTTTTACCATCCATTTTGGGCATTTTTAGATCTGTAATTATTAGATCAACTTTTTCTGTATCGAGTACGGTTAGCCCATGTAATCCATCTTCTGCTTCCAGATATTCAATATCGAAAAAACCTGCCATTTCTATGCAGCGTTTTATTATCATTCTTGAAGTTATGGAATCATCAGCGATTAGTATTCTTTTATATTTCATAGTCCCCTCTCCTTATAATTCCCATTTATTTTTTACATTTGACAGAAGAACTCTTCCTGTATCAGTATTTATTGATACTGTTCTGCTTATATTCCCGCCAATATCCTCTTTCATAACTCCAAGCTTCTGTTTCCAAAGGAAGCGCTTAACTGCAATTGCATTTCGTTTGCCTATATCAAAAGTTTTATTTTCATCCATAATACTGGAACCGCCGGCAATTTTTATTACAGTTGTTTTTCGATCTCCTCCCAGCTTTTTAAATTCTGTTAAAAGAAGTGGTAACCCTGTGTTTACAAAGTAACCTGGAAGAGATTGTGCCTTTTCGGGATTTACCGCACTGTTCGGTAATGCAATATGGATCATTCCTGCAATTTTTTCTTTTTTATCGTACATTATTACCGCTATACAGGAACCCAAAGCGTAGGTTTTTATCTCATCGCCAGGTTTTGATGTTGCTTTTATGTGTCCTATGCCAATATCATATCTCATTATTTCATACCCTCAATAATAGCTATCAGGCGATCAGTGATGTTCTGTAGTGGTACAAGCTCCTCTGCCCCTCCGCATTTCCATGCTTCCATGGGCATTCCAAAAACTATGGAGGTCTTTTCATCCTGGGCAATTGTTTTTGCACCTGCATTTCGCATATTCTTTAATTCAAATGCTCCGTCTTTTCCCATTCCTGTTAGAATAACACCAACAGCATTTGGACCGACATGTTTTGCAACAGAGTCAAACAGAACACCGACAGAAGGTTTATGTCCGTTAACTTTTTCTCCTTAAAAACATTTTACTCTGTATTGACCTCCTGTTCGAACTACTTTTAAATGAGATTCTCCCCCCGGAGCAACCAGCACTGTACCTCGTAGAATTCTATCTCCTGTTTTAGCTTCTTTTACAGAAACTTTGGAAACTTTATCCAGTTTTTCTGCAAACATTTTAGTAAAGCCGGCAGGCATATGCTGTACAATAACTGTTCCCGGCATGTTAGCAGGGAACTGTTCTACAATTTTCCTTAAGGCTACAGTTCCCCCTGTAGATGCTCCGATTACCAGTATTTTATCGGTGCCTCCATGGAGGATTTTTTGATGAGATTCCTTATTAATTCCTATGTAATTATTATTTTTCCATCCTGATACATCAGTTTTTGAAGCAACCTTTAATTTGATAATAAGTTCATCAATCATGTCGTTTAGTTTATTTCCGAAACTGGATGATGGTTTAAGTACATAATCTATAGCACCGCTTTCCAGAGCCTCAATTGTTATAGATGCCTTTGGGCCGGTCATGGCTGATACCATTATTACCGGAATCGGATACTGAGGCATAAGTCTTTTTAAAAATTCAACACCATCCATTTTGGGCATCTCAACATCGAGAGTAATAACATCCGGGTTTTTATTAACAATCTCATTCCTGGCAATATAGACATCTGCAGCAGTCCCGATCACTTCTATTTCAGGATCTTTTGATAGTCCTTTTGACAGGATACTTCGAACCAGAGCAGAGTCATCAACTATAAGTACTTTTATTTTATTCATCCTATTTTCCTGTAGACTGCCGGTATTATATATTTAAATTGAGATGAATTTCTTCCAATAGTTTCACTGTGACCTATAAATAGAATACCATTATCAGCTAAATTCCTATGATATTTTGAAATAAGAGTTTCTCTTGTTTCTTTATCAAAATATATCATTACATTTCTACAAAAAATAATATGGAATTTGTTTTTGAAAGGGAACGTATCTCTCATCAGGTTCAATCGCTTAAACAGAATAAGATTTCTAAGAGATGTTTTTACACTGTATTTACCATCTCCAATTTTATTAAAGTATTTATCAAGATATTTTGCAGGCATTGATTTTAATTTATCCTCTGAATATATGCCGCTTTTTGCAATACTTAATGCAGTGGTAGATATGTCAGTTGCAAGAATAACCGGTTTAGTCCCTATGAGTTTATTACCAAAATATTCTTTAAGGAGAATTGCCAAAGTGTAAGGTTCTTCTCCGGCAGCACATCCTGCACACCACATTCTGAGTTCAGATGGACCTTTCAATATATTTAATCTTTCAATTTCCGGAAATGTATTTATTGTAAGATATTTAAAGTGTTCATTTTCTCTGAAAAAATATGAATGATTGGTTGAAAGATGATCTGCCAGCTCTATTTGGAGCATGCCTGATTTATCCGCCTGTATAGCATTGTAATAATTAGTAAAGGTGTTATACCCTTTTGTTCTAATGATTTTGTTTAATCTGCCTCTTACAAGGGTTTGCTTTTTGTCTGTCAAATTTATTCCAAAATTTTTATAAAGCAATGTGGAAATTTGTTTAAACTCTTTCTCTGTAATAAGTACCATATCTGTGTTCAATCTTTACTCCAGTACCTGATTTATGAAAGCGCCGGTATCAATTACCAGACAAACATCGCCGCCTCCCAGGATGCTGCAACCTGACACAGCCTTAACTTCATTAAGATATTCCGGGAGAGCTTTAATAACAAATTGTCTGTTTCCTATTATCTCGTCAACAAGAATTGCAATTGTCTTTTCATAGGCTGTAGCAATTATCAGAATCCCTTCTGTATATTCCCTGATTCCTGAAGACAGCTCGTAAAAATCGGAAAGTTTAACAAGTGGAATTATCTCATCTCTAAGCTTTAAAACCTGTTGATTGGTTCTTGTTGTTGTTATCTGATGCTTTTCCGGTTTATGGAACTCAATAATATCTGTTGTAGGTATGGAGCAGAGCATTTCGCCAGATCTGAAGAGTATTCCATCAAGAATTGCTAAAGTCAGAGGAATCTGCAGGATAAAAGTTGTACCCTTATTGGTTTCACTTATAATCTCCACCCTGCCTCTTAGTTTTTCAATATTTTTTTTTACAACATCCATTCCAACACCACGACCGGAAATTTCTGATACTAGTTCATTTGTTGAGAATCCAGGTTCAAATATTAATGGCCATATTTCTGCATCTGGTTTGGTAAGAACCTGATCTGATGTCAGCAAATTTCTTTCAACAGCAATTTCAGATATTCGATCTCTGTTTAATCCTCCGCCATCATCAATAATTGATATCCAAATCTGATTTCCCTCATATTTTGCATTTAATTTGATAGTTCCAGCAGGGTCTTTACCATTCTGTTTTCGCTTATCTGATTTCTCGATTCCATGATCAATTGCATTTCGGATAATATGAACAAGGGGGTCAGAAATTTGATCGATTACATTCCGATCCATTTCGGTCTCCTCACCACTTATCAGAAAGGTGATTTTTTTATCAAATTTCTTTGATAGATCACGTATAAGACGTCTCATTTTATTAAACAGGCCGTCAAGGGGAATCATCCTGATGGCCATTGTAACTTCCTGCATCTCTTTTGTTATTTTTGATAAAGCAGTTAGAGATTGCTGAAAATGATTAAGTTCAAGACCTTCCAGTTCAGGATTATGAATAACCATTGTTTCTGCTGTAATGAGCTCTCCTACCAGATTAAATAATTTATCAAGGCGTTCTGTGCTAACCCTGATGTCCTGCTTTTTTATCAGTGATTTGTTTCCGGCTACCTGTAGATTGTGTTTTTTCCCTTGTTTTTTCAGGGCTTTATCCAGTTGCTCTTCGGTAACGTTTCCTTTTTCCACCAGGATTTCACCAAGCTTTTTTTGCTGCACATTTAGAGCTTCTTCTATGCTGTACTCTGTTGCAGCACCCATTTCTATAAGAATATTACCCAGAGAGTCGTGATATTTTGTATCGATTTCCGGGTTTCTGGCATCATCAAGCTTCCCCGCTGCAATTTCATTCAGAGACTTCCGAATTAAATCTATGGAAGACAGGAGTGAAGATATAATCGGGTGGTCGGCTACCCTTTCTTTTTTTCGAAGAGTATCAAAAACTGTTTCTATACCCATACAGATTTTTTCTATCTTTTGAAACCAGAAAAAACCGGAATTCCCTTTTATTGTATGTATAAGCCTGAAAGATTCTTCAATAAATTTAAGATTCTCCGGAGCTTTTTCCAGTTCAAGGATACTATGTTCAACTGTATCCAGGAGTTCTGAAGACTCTTCTGCAAACTGTTTTGTCATTTCCGGAGTAATCAGCTCATCTTCAGGAACAGCCGGAACATCGGGTTTTGTGTTTCCAAAATTTTTTATTTTTACAAGATTTTCCTCTATTTCCACTTCCGATGCAAAAATTTCGGTTATTACATTATCTTTGAAGCTGCCACCCCAGGCCTCAAGTTCCTCCATAATTTGATTAAGCGTATCTGTTCCTGCCAGGAGTATGTCTATAAGATTTGAACTAATTGAAATTTTATTATCTCTAAGGTTATCAAGTAGATTTTCAAGAGCATGGCTTAAGTTTTTGATTTTATTCAAACCAAGAAAGGAAGCAACGCCTTTTATAGTATGCATAGATCTGAAAATCTCATTTATCGTTTCCGGATCTGCATTGTCTTCCAAAGAGACTATTTTTGCTTCAATATTATCCAGGTGTTCAGTTGTTTCGGAGATAAATGATACTAAAATCTCCATATCTTTTATAATATTCTGATCTTTCTTTTCAGATTTAGCTCTTTTTGCTGCAGGAGATGATCTTTTAGCTGCTAATGCGGATGTGAGACTTTTTATTGAGTTAATAATTTCTTCATCAGGGCCTTCTTTTATAAGAAGCTTAAATTTCTGTACAACATGATTCAAGACTTCCTTTTCTTTTTTTTCTATTCCCTCTGTTGTTAATAGAGTCTCAATTTCTTCCACAATGGATACTTGTGCTATTAAGTCCCCGGGGGTAAAATTATTCAGCATTTCAATTAACTTTTGATAACTCATTTTCCCCTTTCCTTTTAGAAAAGTGTTATATCTCCATGCAGGTATTCTTTTTCATCAGTTTCCTTCAATTGACTTTCATTCAATTTCAGGTCTAATGCGATCCATTCTTCCCGAACCGTAAAAACTTTAGAAGCATTTGCAAGAAGATCTGTATTTATTACTTCTATGTCATCTCTTTCCTGTAATCCATATTTTTGTTTGAGAAAAATAAATTTATTCCTAATTTCTTCAATCAGTAATATGATGTGTTCAAGTATTTGCCTTGTTGCATCCTGATACTGCAGTGACACTGTTATTTCATTAAGTCTATCTGTAACAGATTCAGAAAGATCTTTTGATTTTTGAACTGATAAGGCAATTTTTTTTATCTGTGGAGCCAAATCATTTGTCATCTGATGAAAACTTCCTTTTGCTTCCTGTAGATGGTTGACTGTACTGTTAAGTGTTTCCGACTGACGTTGGAATGAACTGGTAATGGTTTTCTCAATCTCCTTAATACCTGATGTTATTTTCTCTGTAGTTTGTTTTGAATCATTTGCCAGTTTATGTGTTTCTTCTGCAATTACAGCAAAGCCGGCACCTGCTTTACCTGCTCTGGCTGCTTCTATAGAGGCATTTATTGCAAGAATACTTGTCTGATCTGCTATATCAGAAATACTGTCTGCCAGATTTTTGATGTTTACTACCGTATTTCCAATTAGTCCCATATCTTTTTCGTAACTGGATTTAAGCTTTTCAACTTTAACTACAATAACCTCAAAATCCTTAACTTCTGCAAGAAGCTTATCAATCTCCTGTTCCAGGCTGTGGTCGCCCTTGCTCATATCTGCAAGTAAAATTTGTATATCATTACTAACTTCCTGGCTTTCTCCAACAATTGTAAATATTTTTTCTGTTGCATCTAAAGTGGATTTTTCACTTTTATCCATAATTACAGCAGATAATTTTTCTATAATAGGAGTAGTCAAATC
This sequence comes from Spirochaetaceae bacterium, assembly GCA_030600745.1. GTDB lineage: Bacteria > Spirochaetota > Spirochaetia > B11-G9 > B11-G9 > JAJRQE01. The sequence continues at coordinate 9,831 of JAUVLL010000016.1, forward strand.
AAGTTCAGTAAGTATTTTATTCAGAGTATCTATTAGATTAATTGATTCGTTGTATTTATTTTCCAGTTCTGCTGTTTCTTCTTCAGCCTTGTTTAGTTTTTTCCCAGAGTTTTCTTTAATCCTGCCAAGTTCTTCTTTATACAGAAACTCTGCATTATTTCTCTTTGCTGCATCTTTGTGTGTTGTTTTAACAAAGAGTATAGCAGCAATAAGAAGAAACAGTCCGGTAACAATATTCAGATATATGTTGTAATAGAATATTCCAGTTATAGTAGTTATTAAAGCGATAACAATCGGTAAATACAAATAGACTGGTTTCACGTTTACTTCCTTATATTTGAGTCTTTCAACATACTCTCATCTTACAGTATTATAAAAGATTTTGTAAATCGCAAGATTTTTTTATATTTATTGGGAATATGTATTTTAATGGGATGAATTGTAGGGTCAGTCCTGATGAACTGTAGAGACGCAAGATTTTGCGTCTCTACAGTTCATCGGTGGTTAGTTCTTTTACCATGGTTTTAAGATCTGGTAATATATCTTCACCTCCTTCATCTATCTTTTTTACAAATACAGTACCTGCAACTGATGCATAGAGGTGTGGAGTTAATGCTTTTACCTGATCTCTTGAATTTATTCCGAATCCACCCAAAATTTTAGCTTTTTTCCCTGATAAGTATTTCAGAAAAGTGATATTTTCTTCTGTAATTATTGTGGATTTACCTGTTATGCCTTTGCGTAGAACTGCATAGATATATTCCGGTTCCCGGAAAAGAATTTCATCTACCCTTTTTAAAGGCGTTGTAAGTGTAAGTACAGGAATAATAGAAATACCATATTTTCTGCCTGAATTAAGAAGACCATCATCGTTATTCAATGTGAGGTCTGGAATTATCAGCCCTTTAACACCACTTGCTTTGGATTTTTTTACAAATTTTTCAATTCCCATGGTAAGAAGAATATTTGCATAGCTCATTATATAAACATCAAGTTTAGTTTTTTTAATTATGCTTTCCACCAGGGAAAACCCTTTATCTACTGTAAATCCTGCCTTAAGTGCCTCATCACAGGCTTTAAGAATATAGGGACCATCAGCAGATGGATCACTGAATGGAAACTGGACTTCAATACTTTCCGCTCCCCCTGATGCTAAAGCTTCTGCTATTTTCAGAGATTGGTCAAAATCAGGATAATTAGCTATTAAATGGCAAACAAGTTTATTTTTCATATTCTGAAACCTCATTTCGCATAAAATTTATCCATTTATCGGGAGTTAGTAATTTTGCAGTAATAAATATGTCCTTATCTCCCCGGCCGGACATATTAATAATTACAGCTTTATCTTTTGGCATATCTGCTGCAAGTTGAATAGCTTTTGCTCCTGCATGGGCTGATTCAAGAGCAAACAGGATACCTTCATTTTTTGCAAAGAACTTCAAAGCTTCTACAGCTTCTGAATCTGTAGCACTTGTGTATTCAATGCGTCCTGTTTCTCCATAGTGGGCAAGTTCCGGACCTATTCCGGGGTAATCAAGACCTGCAGAGATTGAGTGGGTCGGCAGAACCTGGCCATCCTTATTAGCGAGGAAGAGGCTTTTATATCCCTGAATAATCCCTTTTTGACCCTGGCCTGTCATCCTTGATGCATGTTCTCCCTCTCCTATGCCGGTTCCACCGGCCTCCACACCTATAAGTCTGGGGCTGTCTTTTTCAAGAAACGGGGAGAAAAATCCAATTGCATTTGAGCCTCCTCCTACGCAGGCAATCATTGCTTCTACATCAATATTCAGTTCATAAATTTTGCTTTCCACCTCTTTTCCTATGACCGATTGAAATGTTTTTACCATACCAGGGTAGGGAGAGGGACCAAGAGCACTTCCAATCAGATAGTGGGTATCCTCAAAAGATCCTGCCCAATCCATAAGGGCTGCATTTACAGCATCTTTAAGAGTCCGGCTTCCAAAACTTACAGGAACAACCTCTGCGCTGTAGAGTTCCATTAAAAAAAGGTTTGGCCTTTGACGTTTAATATCAACTTCTCCCATATAGATTGTGCATGGAAGCCCCAGCTTCGCGCAGGCTGCAGCTGTTGCCACTCCGTGCTGACCGGCTCCTGTCTCAGCAATTATCCTTTTCTTTCCCATTCGTTTTGCCAGCAGTACCTGCCCCAGGGCATTATTAATTTTATGGGCACCGGTATTTGCAAGACCTTCGAGCTTTATATATATTGCAGCTCCACCTATCTTTTTTGTTGCGTTTTCAGCAAACAGAAACGGAGTAGGGCGACCTGTAAAATCTTCAGACAGTCTTTCATACTCTGTCCAAAAATCTTCATCATCCATAATATTCAGAAACTCTTTTTCAAGAGCATCCAGTGATGGTCTTAAAACTTCCGCTACATAACGTCCGCCGAATTCTCCAAAATATTCCTTATATTTCATTGTATCTCCTTTGGTTGCTGAGATCGTTCCTCATCGCTTCGCTCTTCCGGTACGACTCATTGGCGACCAGCCTTAAAGAACTGTTCCATTTTTTTATGGTCTTTTTTTCCGGGGGATTCCTCAAGGCTGCCTGATACATCAATCAGTTCAGGATTGAACTCCAGTATCAGTTCCCTGACATTATCCGGGCTGATTCCTCCGGCAAGCCATAGGGGATGTTTTCGGGATACCATTTTTATAAGTTCTTTATCTATCTGCTTACCTGTTCCCCCATAGCTGGCTTTGAAAAATGCATCAATAAGAACTCTGGGAGATCTGAACATCTCTATTTTTTTTACATCCTCAGAATCTTTTATCCTGATGGCCTTATAGTATGGATATATTATAGAGGCACATTCCCCTGGATCCTCATTTCCGTGGAACTGGATCACATCCAGTTTCCCATCAGCTATAAGCTGAACTACAGGTTCCGGCAGTGTCTGCCCGGGAGATTTAAGAACAACAACCCCTGCTTTCAGTGCTTTCGTAGGCGGGAGCTTTCTGATAAATGAAATATCTGCCTGTCTTGGAGAATCTGCAAGTATAAAGCCCAGAATATCAGCCCCAAGCTCATCTGCTTTTATTACATCTTCATCTACTGTCAGGCCGCAGATTTTAATTAAGGGTCCATCCTTTTTCTTTAGATATAATTTTTCCCAAAAATTACCGGGACTCTTTTCCTCCATCGTATGTTTAAGTTTGGAAACAAGATTTGGATTTTTTACTACCGATTCTCCCACAAGGATACCGTTAAATCCTGAAGACAGGGCAAATTTAGCATCCTCCTGGTATCTTATTCCTGATTCAAATATAAGATTGGGGTTCCAGGTAATATTCTTTTTTATTTTTAGAGGTAATGTTAGATCTATTGTAAATGTGCGTAGGTCCCTTGAGTTAATCCCCACAAGTTCCGGTCTGAAATCTGCAATTTTTTCAATATCCTCTTTGTTGTGAACTTCTACCAGGGCTTCCATTCCCAATTCTTTGACCCTCTTGTACATCCGGTAGATTTCATCTTTTTTCAGTATTGATGCAATTAGTAATACAAGATCAGCTCCAGCCAGGAAAGATATTTCAATATCTTCCAGGGAATAGAGAAAATCTTTTCTTAAGACTGCCTGCCTGGGGTATTTATTTTTTACATTGATCAGGTCCTTTAATGATCCGTTAAAATATTGTTTTTCTGTAAGAACTGATATTACATCTGTTCCGGCATCTATGTATAGACCTGCCTGTCTGATCGGATCATCTATTGTTCCTATAGCACCTTTTGAGGGAGATCTCCGTTTAATTTCGCAGATAAGCACAGGGCTTTTCGGAAAAGGAACCAGAGGAACTTCTCTTGTTTCCGGTATTTTCAATCCCTGGCTGAACCCTTCCTTTAAGACTGATTCTTTTCTTTTTGCCACAATTTCTGCTCTGACATCTTTTCCAGGTGTCACAGGGCCATTCCTTTAGTAACATTGATAATTTCTTCAATTTTCCTGGTAACTTTGCCACTCTTAAGGGCGCTGATAGCAATCTTATAACCTTCCTGTATAGATTCAGCTGCACCGTACAGGTAGAGTCCTGCCCCTGCATTCAATGCAGATGCATCTCTTATTGCTTTACTCCCTCTATTGCTCAGGATCTCCATAGCCATGGCAGCATTAACAGCCCCGCTTCCACCTTTAAGCTCTGATAGATTATAAAGAGGAATACCGCAATCCTCCGGATTGAAGATAGAATCGGAAATAGTTCCATCTTCATTTAAAAGCACAATACGTGAAGGACCTGTTACCGAAATTTCATCAAGGCCGTCAAAGCCATGAACTACAGCCGCTTTTTTTATTCCCAGTAATCTTGCCGCTTCAGCAACAGGGATGCAGTATTCATCCCCATAAACACCGATAATCTGATATTCAGCTCCTGCAGGATTAACTAAAGGCCCCAGTAAGTTCATTATTGTTTTCATACCCAGTTCCTTTCTGACAGGAGCTGCGTATCTCATTGCTCCATGGTAGGTAGGGGCAAACAGAAATGTAAAATTGGTGCTTTCCAGTAATTTTTTTGCATTTGAAGGGGAGATTGTTATATCCAGACCCAGTTCGGAATAAAATTCGGCACTGCCGCTTAGTGAACTGACAGCCCTGTTTCCATGTTTTGCTACAGAGGCACCGCAGGCTGCAGCGATGAGGGCCGAGAATGAAGATATATTAAATGTTCCAAGTCCATCTCCTCCTGTACCGCAGGTATCCAGAACAGGAGCTCCCGAGGCTATTGCTGTTCTTTTTTTCTGAAGGGCAGATGCACATCCTGCAATCTCGACGCCGGTAATTCCTTTGCTGCTTAAAGATGTTAAAAAAGCTGCTATCTGAGAGTTATTTAAGCTTCCCTCTGTTAATTCAGTCATAAAGTCTTCAGCTTCCTCAAAAGAGAGATCTTTTCCGTCTATTATACTGGTAAGAATCTGGCCTGCCGGAAAGGGCTCCCGTTTGTAATTGATAAAGTTGGCAAAGATCTGTTTTCCTGCCGGGCTTCCTATAGATTCAGGGTGGAACTGGACCCCTTCGATATCGTATTCCAGGTGTCGTATTCCCATAATTTCACCGTTTTTTCCGGTTGCAGTAATTTCCAGACAATCAGGCAGTGAATCAGGTTCTACTATAAGAGAATGGTACCGTGTAAAAACTTCTTTCACGCCCAGGGTTCTAAAAAGCCCTCTTCCATCCAGTGACATATTTTCAGTTTTTCCATGTACAATATGTTCAGCCTGAACAATCTTTGCTCCGAATGCTTCTCCTATAACCTGGTGGCCAAGACATACACCAAGAACAGGGACTTTGCCGGTAAAATATTTGACAGCATCCAGAGATATTCCTGCATCCTTCGGGCATCCCGGACCGGGGGAGATTATAATCCCATCAGTATTGAGCTTTTCAATCTCCTCAATTGTAATTCTGTCATTTCGAACAACCTTTATCTCTTTATCCGTTAACTCAGTCATATACTGAAAAATGTTGTAAGTAAATGAATCATAGTTATCAATAATTAAGTACATCTTAGACCTCCACTAGTTTTTGCGCTGACCACTTTTTTAATGTAAAAAGCAGCTTATCTCTATACTAAGTACCACTAACTGGCGCAAAAAGCCTCTCCACTCCAATGGCCACTGCCAATGCTTCCAGTTTTTCGCCTGTTTCTTCATATTCCCGCATTGCGGATGAATCGTAGACAATTCCTGCACCTGCCTGCAGGTAGAGAAATCCATCCTTTTTAAGAGCACTTCTTATTGTGATACATGTATCCAGATCTCCGCCCGTTTCTATATATCCTACTAAACCTGCATAAAATCGCCTTGGTGTTTTTTCAATACTATCAATAATCCCGATAGCCTTGATCTTGGGTGCTCCTGAGACTGTACCTGCCGGAAAAGTTGCTTTTATGGCATCCATACCTGTAAACCCGGGTTTCAGGATCCCTTCAACCTTCGATGCTATATGCATAACATGGGAGAATTTTTTTACTTTCATATAATTAGCTACCTGTACGCTTCCTGTTACAGTAACTCGTCCAAGATCATTTCTTGCAAGATCTACAAGCATCAGGTGTTCTGCTTTTTCTTTCTCATCATTCAGCAGTTCTTCTGCCAGGAGTTTGTCCTCGTCCAGGTCCTTTCCTCTTCGTCTGGTACCGGCAATGGGGTTTACCACTGCTTTTTTATTTGCTACCTGCACATGAGCTTCCGGAGATGCTCCAAATAGTTGATACTCTCCGAAGTCAAGGTAGAACATATATGGAGAGGGATTGACAGACCTGAGGTTTTTATAAGCTTCAATTGCAGGCATTTCTGTTTTTACTGTTATTCGTCTGGAAAGGACCCCTTGAAGCAGATTGCCTTTTACTATTTCATCCTTTACAATACCGACACCTTCAATGAAGGTTTTTTTTTCATTTTCTCCGGAAATAACTTCTGCCGAATATTCTCTGGCCTGATTATTAAGATAATTAAAATTCAAATCGTTCAACTGTTCTTCTATGAAGTCCATCTCTCTGTTCAGATCAATTTTTGATTCTGCATAATTAATCCCTATTATGTGGAGTTTGTCTGTAAAATGATCAAAAATTATATAAATATTTCCAAAAATGAAACATGCATCCGGAAGATTCAGATTGTCATTCTTTTTATTAAAAATTATTGTATCGCAGTTTGATGCGAATTCATAAGAAAGAAATCCTATTCCCCCGGTGGGCATTGGAAAGCTGTTGTTTTTTTTGGGATGCTGGTCTGCAAAGTAGAGAAGAATAGAGAGGATATCAGAAGCTGAACTTTTAATATTTTTCCGCCTGCCATCCACTTCCATGTAGATATCAGTTTTCTGTTGTATTACTTTAAAAGCTTCCTTAATCAGGAGAATTGAATACCTTGATTTTCCCTGATCAAAAGATGCAGATTCAAGTATTGCTTTTGCATTAAGCTTTCTTGCAAGAGAGTAAGGTGTAAATCGTTCACCTGTAACTGTCCGAATAATTAAACTATTATTCTGTTTTCCCATTTTTCGATCCTTGAGTCAGTCTTTCCCTAATAGTAATCCTGCCTGGTCGCAAGCAAGCTTGCCTGGTCGCAACTTCGTTGCTGCTCGGTAATGCATCCTAACTGCTCGGCTATGCATCCCCACTGACTGGAGGTCGTACCCGGCCTCTATTTATTTGCTTAGTGTATCTATATGTAGAAACACCTGTAGGGTACAATATCTGAAGAGGGACATATGGTCAACAGGGTAATTTATGTATTAATATAGTTTTAATGGCAGACAAAGGAATTTCTGGTTATTATATGACGGAAAGAGTAAGATTATTAAAAATGGGGGACTTATGGTAAAGATGAATAAATTAGGATTTATTTTTGTAATGATGCTTATAGTAAACATGGCTCTTTTTGCAGCAGCAGAACTTGAATCATCGACAGAAAACTATCCGGAGAAGGAAATTGAAGCTGTTATAACCTGGGGAGCAGGTGGTTTAACAGATGCTATCGGGCGTATTTTTATACCGCTCCTTGAAGAACGTCTGGGTGGTGCAGATATTGTTATTCAGAATAAATCAGGTGTAAATGGCGCGATTGGAAGTCAGTATGTCATGAACAAACCGGCAGATGGTTACTCTATTTTAATTACTACTACAGAAGCAGCAGGAATATGGAATGTTATGGGCGTGTCAGATATGGATGTATCAGATTTTCAGCCTATAATACTTGTTTCCAGTCTTACACCTACCTGCTATGTTAAGGCAGATGCATCATGGAACAGTCTGGAAGAGCTTATAGAAGATGCACAATCCCGACCTGGAAAGATAATTGCAGGATATGCAGCACCAGGATCTCTGGGCCATGTTGCAGGCCTTCTTTTCTCTGAATACAGTGGTTCTGAATTTAATATGGTACCCTTCGGAGGTGGTGGAAAGGTTAAGGCTGCTCTTCTTGGTGGACATGTTGATGTAGCTTTTAATCCTCTTATCTCAATAATGGGAGATCATGAAGCTGGAAATGTTAAGCTTTTGGCAACACTATCAAATGAAAAACTTCTTGATGATGTTCCTGCTCTTGGACAGCTGCAACCTCAGTTTAAGGAAGTTCTGCCATGGGGACTTATGGTAATGATCCTTGTTCATAAAAATACTCCTGAATCAATTGTTAATACACTAACGGATGCAGCAATGGATGCTCTTGAAGATTCACGATGGAAAGAGTTTGCAGATAA
>JAUVLL010000095.1 GCA_030600745.1 Spirochaetaceae bacterium
CTGAGACGTGAAATTATCTGTCCATAACCTTTCTTATTATTCATTTTACTATTATAAGGGGTGAATTTTAGTTTTGTAAAAATATTTCTTGACATAATATGGTATATTACCGTATTATGGGAATCGGTACAATACCATAAAAAGGTATCATAATATTGGTAATAGGTATTGACGCACTTTTGAGAAATTACCGAAACCGGTAAAAACACCTTCGTTGAAGGTAGAAAAAGAAAAACCCTGAATTCTGTTCGAGCAGAATCCAGGGGAAAAAGACACAAAGAGGAGAAACCCTCTTCATGACCCTGTATTTATACCCTATCATAAAACACCAACCACATGAAGATGGCATCTCTCTCTTTTATAGGGGAAGATATGGAAACAGTTACAACATCAGATTTCTACGAAGCATCCTACTACATTCTAAATGAGTGCAGCATCGAGACAATCCAGTGCACAAAAGTAAACGGGAAAGTGTCCTGTCACTTTACATTCGAAGGTGAGAACCTTGGTCCCCTGCAGGTAGCATACTTTCGTGGCAATGCAGAGGTAAACCTCCTGCAGTTCCGGAGAGCCTACGGCCAGATAAATTCCTATGCATATGAAGCTAAAAAGAAACAGCGTAAAGAAGAGCGTCTGCAGGAGCTTGAAAGCCAGGCTGCAGCTGGAGGTAACGTATGAACTGGTACAAAGAACATACCTTAACAGTCAGTAACCTGAAAGTTGCCAACTACATGATAGATCATTCCTGTGAGATGATAGGAATAGAGGCAATTCCTGAGAAAATAATCCAAACAAAAATGATATTCCGAAGTGAAAATGTTAATGAAGCCTACAGTGAAGCACTTGGCCAGAAACTTCCCCCTCTAACAGCCAATGAAGAGGATAGAATTATTTCCATGATAGCACTCCTGCGATGTGTGAAAAGACAGGAACTTGCCGAAGCTGGGGGTGTGCTATGAAAACAATCATCTTCACAAACCAGAAAGGCGGAGTTGGTAAAACAACCCTGTGCCGGAACATAGGGTGGCAGCTTGCAGTTTTAGGATACAAAGTTCTTCTTATAGATGCAGATGGCCAGGGAAACTTAACAAAGAGTTTTACTGATGAAGAGGTTTCGGGATTGTATGAGGCACTTACCGGCAGCGGGATCCACTTCCAGGAGATCATGGAAAACCTTTCTCTGTTTTCCGGAAGCAAAAAGCTTTCATTACTTGAAAAACAACTTGCATCCGAAATAGACGGATACTTAAGGCTTTCTGAACTAATAAAAACTCCGGACTTTGAAAGGTTTGATCTTATCTTCATTGATTCCCCCCCTTCCCTGGGGATGCTTACAGCTAATGGCCTTGCTGCTGCGGAACATCTCGTCATACCAATGAATGCAAGCCTTTTCTCGATGCAGGGAACCAATGATTTACTTGAGACCGTAGGTAAAGTTACAAAGACATTTAATCCGGATCTTTCTCTGCTTGGAGTGGTAATAAATACTTACGACATGATCCCTGTTATTTCAAGGCAGATAAGAGAAGAGATAATAGAATCCTTTAAGGAAATAATGTTTAAAACGGTCATTCACAAAAGCATAAAGATCGAGGAAGCTGTAGCCCTGCAGTGTGGAGTGGCCGAACTAACAGGTTCCGGAACACAGAAGGTTCGTGACGAGATAAAAGCTCTTTCTGATGAACTCGTAAGCAGACTGGATATGAACAAAATTCTTGAGATTTCCGGTGGAGCTTTAACCCATGCCCGCAGTTAGTCGGGACCGGCTGGCCGGACGAAAGACCCTGAAAGCAAAAGATTTCTTTAATGAGATGGAGAAGGACCAGGTTAAAGCCAGAATAGATATTGTAAGTCTCTTTGAATACTTTGGGACCCATCTTGATAAGAAAGGTAAAAGCTATACAGGGCTATGTCCCTTCCACGATGATAAGAATCCCTCTTTGTCAGTAGACCAGGAAAAGGGTCTTTACAACTGCTTTGGGTGTGGAGAATCAGGGGATGTTTTTGATCTGGTGCGTGTGGTGAAAGGTTTCTCTTTTACGGAAAGCCTTACCTTCTTAAAGGAATATTCCGGTAATGGGAATAATAAAACAGTTAGGGCAGTAGAGGAATACACTAACCGCAAGACAAAAGCACAGTCCTTGCCCGCAGGATCTGCCCTGGCTGTTACCGCTCTTTCGAAGAAGAAAGATTTACCATTGCCGGTCGTTACAAAAGAAGAAAAAACGGTAGAAACAGATGCGAAAACGAATCTATCCGGAATTACCCTGGATATCGTATCAGATCATTATCGAAAGACACTATTAAAGCATCCTGCAGCTAATAGTTACCTTAAGGCCAGAGGATTTACTGACTTTAAGCTGTACGAACGCTTAGGATTAGGCTTTGCAGATGGAAGCCTTCTTGCCATGGTTTCGGAAAAGCAAAAGGAAGAATTAAAAGCTTCCGGTATTCTAAACAAAAAAGGATCCGAACACTTTGCCGGTTGTATTATTGTTCCTCTGTTTGATGAAGCTGGCCGTGTTGCAAGTTTCTATGGCAGGTCAATAAATAACAGCAAAAAGATAAAACATCTCTATTCACCAGGGAACCACAAAGGCCTTGTAAACAGGAAAGCTGCAGGAGTCTATCGGGAAGAAATAATTCTAACTGAAAGCGTTCTGGATGCCCTCTCTCTTATTCAGATAGGTATTGAGAATGTAATCCCCTGCTATGGAGTAAATGGTTTTACAGATGAACTCTTAAAACTTTTACTTGATGAAAGAGTGAAAACAGTAGTAATAGCCTTTGATGCTGATATTGCAGGCCGGGAAGGATCCGGAAAGCTATCCAAAAAACTTATAGGCGAGGGTTTTGAAGTAAAGGTGATAGAGCCTCTTATCGGAAAAGACTGGAATGAAGGACTCATAAAAGGTTTAAAAAAAGAAGAGATTCTTCCCCTCCTTCACCAGACCAAAGCTCATCTGCAGGAAGAAGAAATCAAAGAAGACTTCTCTGCTAAAAAGGAAGGACAGAAATACCTTTTCACAATAGCCGGTGTTTCCTACCGGATCCTTGGAGTCAAGGAAATGTTTGTATCAACACTCCGGGTAAACATCAGAGCTGAAAAGCTCGATGAAACAGACTCATCAAAGTACCTGGACAATGTGGATCTGTACTCTGCCAGATCCCGAAGCCTCTTTTCATCCCAATTATCTCACGTACTTAATTTAGAAATCGTACGTATAGAAAAGGATTTACTTCGTATAGTTGAGTACCTTGAGGAAGAACGGGATAAGAAGTTATTAACTACTGATGAGCAAAAAATTCCCGAACTAACAGAAGAAGAGAAAAAACTTGGAATGGATTTCTTAACTGATCCTGCGATCTTTAACCGGATTGTCTCTGACACTGAAGTTCTTGGATATGTTGGGGAAGCGATAAACAAACAGCTTATCTATTTGGCAGCGTCTTCAAGGAAGCTCACCGATCCTATTTCTGTAATTGTAGTAAGCCAGTCTGCAGCAGGTAAAAGCTATCTTATCGACACTGTTAAAAAACTTATTCCTCCGGAAGAAGTAGTCTCCATGACAAGCCTCTCTGACCAGGCACTTAATTATCTGGATGAGGATGCCTTATTACATAAATTTCTTGTAATGGGAGAGGCTGTACACTCAGAAGCAGTTGAACATCAGGTACGGGAAATGTTATCAGCTCATGAATTATCCCGGCTTGTAACAATGAAAGATCCAAAGACAGGAGAACTCCGAAGCAGGATGGTTCGGAAGGAAGTAATAGTTTCTGCAGTAATGAGCACAACCAACAACAACATAAACCCTGAGAATGCATCGAGGAGTTTTGTAGTAAACACCGATGAGTCGGAGGAACAGACAAGAGCTATCCACGCATCCCAGAGGAAGAAATATTCTGTAGAACGATACGCTGAAAAAGAAGAACTCATTCCAGTGATAATAAAAACACATCATGCAGCACAGCGTCTTCTTAAAACAAGGGTGATCTTCAACCCTTTTGCTGAGTTTCTTGATTTCCCCGCTGCCCTGATGAGAAGTAGACGGGACCACCTCAGGTTTATAGATCTCATTGCCTGTGTATGCTTTCTTTGTCAGTTTCAGAAAGAAGATGCTACAACAAAAGAAGGACTTTCCTACATAAAATGCGACCTTGACGATTACAAAATAGCTTACGAGATAATGACCAGTATTCTTCCTTCAACACTTACAAGCTTTCCAAAGAGTGCCCTGGAACTGTATGAAACTCTTCGGGGTGTAATAAAAAAGAAGGCAAAAGAAGAAGGTCTCTCACCTGTTGAAGTATCTGTAACTCAAAGGGAACTCCGGGAAGCTACAGGAATGAGTCAGATGTTTGTTAAAAGAAATATGCGGACTTTAAGTGATTATGAATATGTTTTTACTATCGGCAGCCCTGGGGCAAGAAGCCGGAAAAGCTACCGTTTAATAGCGGATGAAGCCATTCGTTTGATCGATTTATCGGTAATTCCAACGCCTGCAGAGATAGGCGCAAGGGTAAAACTCTAATATGTCTATTCTGGGTCACTTGGGTCAGGCTGGGTCACCACTGGGTCAGACCCAGAATAGAGGGTTTAAGTTGTTAGCTGGCAATGAATTAAAATTCTGGGTCACGAATTCCTGAGAGAGACACCCAAAAGAAGACACATAGAGAAAAAAAAGGATGAAATATGGAAGAAGTAACCTTTAAAGAGCTGTTAAACAGATTCCTCCTGGAAGCTAAACTTTCAGGAAGGAGAGAACAGGGGCTTATCGGACTTCGAAGCAGAATACCCAAACTGTTTGCCTACATTCTGGAGATGAGTCTTACCTTTGATATTTTCGGAGTAAACCAGGCGTTGGACTATCAGGGCTGGCTGCTTAGTACAGGGAGGCTTGACGGAGGTAAGTATTCTTCAAGGACAATACATTCATACCTTGTGGCTGCCGGCAGTTTCTTTGATTTTCTTGTAAAGAAAGGAATTGTTTTTAGCAACCCCTTTAAGGAAATTACCTATTTGAGGGCAGAGGCGAAACTACCCAGGGACATCCTGAAAGAAAAAGAGATAAACAAGCTTTTAGATTATTTCAGCCATTATGATGAAGAGAAAACCCTTAAGCTCAAGATACGCAGGTACAGGATGCATGTCTTAGGCGAACTTCTCTATTCCACAGGCTTAAGGATTACAGAAGCAGCCTCTCTAAAAGTCTCTGATATTGATTTTTCCATGAGTCTTGTAAGGGTTAATGAAGGAAAGGGAGGAATAGCAAGGACAGTTATTCTGAACGATTACACCATGAGTGTATTAAAGAAATATGTAAGTGAAATCAGGCCTTTAATACTAACTGCCTGGCATGATGGGGAACTCCTCTTTGGAACCGGATGGCAGCAGTTCGGTAAGTGGGCGAATGCTGCACTAAAGGAAGCAGTCGACAGATTGGCAATTCCAAATGTTACCTGTCACGGCTTTCGTCATGCCCTGGGCTTTCATCTGTTGCGTTCCGGCTGTTCGGTACGCTCTATTCAAGCCATTCTGGGTCACCGCTCTCTGCGGAATACCGAAATCTACACAAAGGTTGAAAAGAAGGATCTTAAACGGATACTGGACACCTATCATCCCCGTCAGTGGAGAGGCAAAACAGCATGAGGCTCACACTGGAAAAAGCTAAAACTATACTGGATGAGAACCTGAAAAAAAGGGGTTACAAAGAGAGGACAATTGCTGGAAGGCTCTATTATCTTAAAAACTTTGAAGCCTTTCTCCTCCAGGAACAAAAAAATGATCTTCGCTCTATTCAGGAAGAGGATATCTATTCCTTTATTGCCTTCATGCGTGAGGCTATTTCTGTTCGGACAGGAAAACCCTTAAGCGGAAGAACATTAAAAATGGTTCTTGCAAGTGTTAAACTGCTCTTTAACTCTCTGTATACACAGAACCTTATCCTCTTTAATCCTGCCCGGAATGTGGCTCTTAAAACAAACGACAACAGCAGGGAAAAAGTTATATTCAGTATTAGGGAAATCGATACGTTTCTTGAGGGAATAGATATCTATGCTACCCGGGGTCTTAGAGACAGAGCTATATTTGAGCTCCTTTATTCTTCTGGCCTTCGAATAGGTGAAGCTTCCGGGCTGGACCTTTCTGATATTGATTTTGGTGAGCGAATGTTACTGGTCAGACAAGGTAAGTTTTCCAAAGACCGTATTGTACCGGTATCACTGGCAGCATCAAAATTTCTTGAACTCTATACGAAAGGAAGAAAGGATAGAAAAAAACCCCTGTTTCAGAGTGGCCGGAATCACCGCCTTGGCGTTGCAGGTATTGAAAAGAGGTTCCACAAACACCTTGGAAACACTGGAATAGAGAAGAAGGGTTTGACTGTCCATTCAATCCGCCACAGCTGCGCTACCCATCTTTTGGAAGCTGGAGCTGATATCCGGTATGTGCAGGAGCTCCTTGGCCATGAATCTATTGAAACGACAGCTATCTATACTCACATGCTTAATGAGAACCTGAGGCGAACCTACAAGAGCCATCACCCGAGAGAAAACGAAATGTTTGTGGAAATTGATGATAAATACTTAAAACGATTAAATGAGTTTAAGGAGCAGCTTGAGAAGCAGAAGGAGGTACGGGAGAAGTCGAGGATAGGGAAAAAGAGGTGGGCAGAGAAAAAAAGAAAGAATGTAGAGAAAGAAGTATATTGTATGTTAGAATTGAACAAAGGGAGAATGTAAGAAATGGAAGCAGTACGGATTGTTGAAAAAGTAGAGTCTGACACACTTGTGTTGCATAATCTTTCCAGATACAAGGGGCAGGATGTAGAGATAATTATTTTCCCCTTCGGAGAAGAGAAGAAAAAAAGGGTGAAGCTTGAAGACCTGCCACGCAGAAGGTACGGCAAGATCCAAAACTCATTAAGCAGAACTGATATTTATGATGATGAACGGTAAATTGTTCCTGGACACCAATGTGCTGGTGTATATTGTCGATCTTGATGCTTCCTTTCATGAGAAAGCGGAGGAGATTTTCTCTGAAGTTAGCAAAGAACATGAATTGTGGATCTCCCGTCAGGTTCTACGTGAGTATGCAGTTGTGGTAAGTAGATTAAGAGATGTAACCAAGCCTGCCCAGCCCACTGAGATCTTTGAAGATTTACGGAAGTGGGAATCTCTTTTCTCTGTAGCTGATGAGACAGCAAGTGTGACTGAGAATCTATGTACGCTTATTGAGAAATATTCCCTGAAGGGTAAAAGAATCCATGATGCAAATATTGTGGCAACTATGATGAACCAGAACATAAAGAAGCTGCTAACCTGGAATATTTCCGATTTTAAAAATTTTGAAGAGGTAGAACTCATAGAAATATGATATATTTACTGTAATAAATTATGATCAAAAAAGTATATAAAAAAGAAATCAGCGTTCTCTTAGTCCTCTATCTCATCGTTTTAAAATATTTGATCAAAAATCAGCAGGAGAGTGCTTTTACCCTTTATCTGCTCTACCTTATTACTTCTTTTAGCACTCAAAAAGAAATTAAAAGCCAGGTTAGGTCGAAAAAAACTCCGGATAACGTAAAAATGGATTTTGGTATTTGCGGGAAAGTACCAATTAATAAAGGTAAAACTGCGAATTTACGCAGTGGCAGATATTACTACAATGCTCGGTGGTATGATCCTAATCTGGGTAGGTTTATTACAGAAGACCCAATAAAAGACGGCTCAAATTGGTTTATCTATACTTCGAACAACCCTCTAAACTTCACAGATCCAACCGGATTAAAACAGACCTTGTTTCAAAAAGCTTTAACTTCCATTATCTCTGCAATTGCTAATTCTAGTCCTAAAGCAGAAGCATTTATTCAAAAAAATACAAATGTAGAAATTACAAGAGGAGTATATAAAGGAATTGAAATCACTGATAGTTGGCCTAGTTATGATTATGAAGGCACAGAAGCATATTATCAGGATGATCTTTCAGTTGAGGTTTTTGGAATACCATTAAATGATATTCAGGTACAATCTACTGCTGACCACCCTGCAGGACCAGACGATACAATGGAGAATGGACGAAATAGTAAAGCAGAGGTTGGAGTGAGCGGAGCTACTAAAGCCTATATTAGTGATACGCTTCTTTTTGATGATACAGGTAATTTTCTACATGAAGTCTGGTCTGAAGGAAGAAAACCAGGCTCTCAAGGGTGTCCAGTAACACAGACTGACGCTGATGAACGAGAGGTTATGGATATTCTTAGGGAAGATCTGAACTTTTCTAATGGAGGAACTGTTGATTATTCAGTAAATGAGTACAACGGAAGCAAGAAAGACAATTTAGATTAGTTTTAAGAAGGAGAAAACTGTGAAAAAATACTTTTTATCTTTAGTAATATCTATACTATTTTATGTTAGTCCACTGTTTTCTGATGGTATAAATTTACCAGATAATATTTACGATTATCTAGTAGAATCAGGAGCTAAAAGCGAACTATCTAATGAAATAATTTTCTATTTTAAAGAAAATATTTCCATTCTCCTTCTGGAAACGATGGAAGGTTCCAATATTTCTGGTATTTATAAATTAGATTTTTTCCCAGACAATAATAAAAACCTGGGAATGGTAATTGAAAAAGAAGATACCAAGTATAGATTTACATTTATTAAATTTACGAATAGTTTAGAGTACGAACGTTTCCCTTACACTCTAAACTATGTCCAAGAGGGAAATGATAAGTTTATTCTTAAAGGTGGATATGAGGTGTTCATAACAATGGAAGGTCTTTGGGGTACCTCACTATTTCCTGATGGTTCTATGGAATCTATATTCTTTATGGAAAAACTTCATTTATGATTCCTTGCTAAAGAAAAAATATCAATGGCAAGGATATTTAGGTTACAGAATAATTCCATTTTTAAATAATATATAGCTGGAACTGCCCCGGCCTTTTAAAAAGTAAACCTGCAGGGGAATCCAGCAGTAATAGAAGCCTGTGAGTAGATTTTAAATTATACAGGTATTTGCTTGTTTTTAAATGTTCAGAATTATTTTAAAGTCGTATTTTATATAACAGGAGTTCAGAATGGAAATAGATGATATTAGAAAAGAGATAGCTCAGAAATTATCTTCTGATGAATATTCTTCCTGGGTCTCTCTTCTTGATGATTCTTCACCTGGACATTATGGGGTTGAAGATCTTGATGTTGATATAGATTATAGTGATATTTTTGTTGATATTCCAAATCGGACTTTTACATTTAAAAATGTAGGGTTCTCATTTACTTTGCAAATAGGAAGTTCGAATAATCGAGATGGATATGTTGATAAGTTTAATAGAGTTGTATCCGGAAATGGTGGATTTTCATTAAAAGAACAATCATATTCAGAACGAACATATTTTAAGATTATTAATAAAAAAATTAGCTGAAAGCGTAAATAATGAAACATCTTTAAACAGGATCAAGAACCTGATTAAATCCATCGGACTTAAAA
>JAUVLL010000166.1 GCA_030600745.1 Spirochaetaceae bacterium
GCTGAGCTCAAAGGAATAAAAAAAAAGATTACTAAAGGCCAGAGTTTTGATTATGCAGCTTCCAGGGGTGAATTCCTTTCTGCAAAATTACTCAGCACGTATTTAAATGCTGAGTTCATAGATGCTGCTGCTGTCATAAAGTTGACAGAAGATGGAATGGTGGATCCTTCCTCTTACAATCTTTTAAAAGAAAAGATTATTTCTGAAAGAATATACATCCTTCCAGGTTTTTTCGGTGCTGATTCCGAGGGAAAGATAAAAACATTTTCAAGGGGAGGTTCAGATATAAGTGGGGCAATTGCTTCAAGGGCTTTAAATGCCAAAATATATGAAAACTGGACCGATGTTTCCGGATTGCTTATGGCTGATCCCCGAATTTTTGAGAACCCTCCCGGCGTATTGGAAATTACCTATCAGGAAATTAGAGAGTTAGCCTCACTTGGGGCCAATGTCTTTCACGAAGAAGCTATTGCTCCAATCAGGAATGTTGGAATTCCTATAAATATCAAAAATACTAACAAACCTGAAGAGGCTGGAACAATGATATTAGCTGACAGGGTATCAGATACAGTTCCTGTTGCCGGTCTTTCCGGGAAGACTGGTTTTGTACCCGTGATGGTAAAGAAATTTATGCTTAATCGATATCCGGATTTTCACTGTGGAATATTAAGTATTTTGAAAGAGATTGATGCTGATCCTGATTTTATATTCTATGGAAATGACAGCATAGTATATATGGTGGATGGATTAAAAATTTCTGACAGCTCTTTAATTATAAATAGAATTCTTACTGGTCGGGGATCTGCTGATAAGGTTGAAATAGGAACTTCAAAAGGAATTATTGGTATTGTGGGTGAAGGTCTTACTCACAAAGTCGGTGTAGCTGCTCAAGTTATTGGTGTACTCGCCCAGGAATCGGTTAATATCCATTTTGCTTCTTTTGGGGGCTCTGATGTTTCTTTCCTTATAGGAGTTGATGATGAACAGTTTCAAACTGCTTTAAATGCGATCTATAGTATCTTTAAGAACTAAGGAATATAATTATGAATTCACAACTTAATTAATTATTTGAATTCCGCCATTATCTCACTGGTGGTTTTGCTTATCTTTGCTATATTAAACACTTCTTTCAGCCTTTCATCCAGACTTGTTTTCTCTTCTTTGTAGAAGACTCCGGTGTACATATGTTCATCAGAATAGGCATATTTAAAAGCAGACAGTTTGTCTGAGGTATCATGTTCCTCGGGTAAAGGTTTAACTATTTCCTTGAGTTTTGCGTAGGGCAGAACACTGTAGGTGACACAGGGTGACATTATATAGACCATGGAAAACCCTTTATGCTGAATGGCTTCTGTCAGTATAGAAAGCATCCCCTTTGAATCGGTGCTGGTAGTTCTGGCAATATAACCAATATTGTAAGCTAAAAACATTGCAATGGGATTAAGTGATTCTTCATATACACCATAGGGTGCTGTTTTTGTTTTGTAGTCCAACGGTGTTGTCGGAGAACTCTGACCCTTGGTCATGCCGTATACGTTGTTGTCCAGGATTATATAGGTAAGATCCACATTTTTTCGTGCAGCATGAGCAATGTGTCCGCCACCGATACTTAGTCCATCACCATCACCGCCAATTGTTATAACATTAAGATCCGGTCTTACTGTTTTAAGTCCTGTGGCAGTTGGTAACGCCCTTCCGTGAGTTCCGTGGAGTGAGTAGGAATTAAAATAGTGTGAGAACCGTCCGGAACATCCTATACCCGACACAATTGCAATATCTTCCGGCTTAAACTCCAATGTTTTAAATGTCTTGTCCAGTGCAGACAGAACTCCGTAGTCACCGCATCCCGGGCACCAGACAGGTTTTATTTTTGCACTCTTATATGTCTTAAATGTTTGTGATATTATCTTCATCTGCAATCCTCGCTACTTTCATTATGGCATTGAATATCTCATCCGGAGTAAATGGCATCCCTTCACACTTATGTACTTCAATTGGTTTTACACCGAATTTGGCTTTTATAAAGTGTGCAAACTGTCCTGTCAGGTTTTCCTCAACAAGAATTAAATGTTTCAGTCTGTGTAAAAACTTTGAAATTTGCTGTTCAGGTAAGGGGGAGATTGTATGGGGATGGATATGCCTTACTTTTACACCTGCAGCCTCAGCAAGATACCGTGCTTCCCTGATTGCCCCTTCTGTTGAGCCCCATCCCATTATACCAATTTGAACATGGGGATCACCGTATGTTTCCATTGGATTTCTTTCAAATGCTAAAGATACCTGTTCCAGTTTCCTGAATCGTTTTTTACTCATCATTAAATGATTTTCCGGGCCCTGATTGGTTTTGCCGTATTCATCATGCTCCAGACCTGTTGCAAGATACTGTCCTCCCGGTGTTCCGGGTCTTGCTATGGGAGAAATACCTGTTTTTGTATTTTTATAACGTTTGTAATTTTTTAGTTCATCTTCTGTAGGGATTTGCCTTTGTACAAGATCAATATGCTCTGCATTCGGGATTTTTACCTTAGTTTTTCTGTCAAACTGATCTACCATGAATATTTTATTAAAATCAGGCATTTTTACAGTGGCCTTTCTGTAACCAATTGACTGATCTGTTAGCAGTATAACCGGCATCTGATATTTCTCAGCAAGGTTAAAGGCTCTTATTGTTTGATAAAAGGTGTCTTCAACACCTGTTGGTGCGAGTATTATCCGGGGAGATTCACCAGCCGAACCGTATACTGCAAACTTCATATCACCCTGTTCTGTTTTTGTCGGAAGTCCTGTACTTGGCCCTCCTCGTTGTACATCAACTATAACAATAGGAAGTTCCAGCATAGAAGCAAGACTCATCTGTTCCGCCATTAATTGAAGTCCCGGTCCTGATGTTGGGGTTATTACTTTTTCGCCCCCGAAGGATGCTCCAATAACTGCAGATATTGCAGCAATCTCATCTTCCATCTGTATTGTTCTTCCTCCTACCAAAGGAAGAAATTTTGACAATGTTTCGAATATTGATGTAGAGGGGGTAAGTGGATAACCTGCAGAGAATCTGCAGCCTGCAGCAATAGCTCCCAAAGCTACAGCCTGATTCCCGGAAATGAACATGTACTCTTCATTTGCAGGTTCACTTTTTGAAAGATCCATTATTGTTGTAACACCAATCGTTTTAGCTGCATCGGCACCTGCTTTTAAGGCTTTTATATTGCCTTCTACAACTTTTTTGCCTTTTGAACCGTAGCGGTCATTGATCAGTTTTTCCAGACCTGGATGAGCCAGACCGTAGATGTGGCTAAGAATACCAAGTACTACAACATTTTTACCAAGAGCTCTTCCTATAGTATCTACAGATATTTGTGAAAAGGGTATTGGGTACTTTACAAAATTTCCGGATTCATCTATTTTTGTAAACTCCGGGTCGTAGATAAGTATTCCTCCCTCTTTCAGGGAAGAAATTGATTTATCATAGGCTTCCTGATTAAAGACAACCATACAGTCAACAAAACTACCCATTGAGTAGATGGTTATATCTCTTATTCGAATCTGGGTCATGGCATATCCACCCTTCATCTCTGTTGGGTAGGTAATGAATGTAAATACATGATAACTGGTTCTGGCAACTGCTTTTGCGAAAAGTTCGCCGCAGCTCATAACACCTTCACCACCTTCTCCTGCGACTCTTATTATAAAGTCAATTTTGGATTTAAGTTTTGGTTTACTAATTTTCCCCATAAAATCTTCCTTTTTCTGTCATATAGTACCTGGCTGGCAAATTTCTGTTAAGATCCGGCCGCTGGATTTGGGATGCAGAAAAGCAATCTTTGTGCCATGTGCTCCGTCTCTGGCAGTTTTATCCAGCATCTGAATATCTGAATCTTCCATATGCTTAATTTCGCTGACAATACCATCTGTTTCATAAGCAATATGATGGATCCCATCCCCTTTTTTCTCCAGGAATTTTGCTATTGGACTCGTCGAAGAAGTTGGTTCCAAAAGTTCAATTTTAACTTCACCGACAGCGAACATTGCGACTTTTACTTTCTGATCTGAAATTTCTTCAACTCCAAGGTCTTTTAAACCGAGGATATCCCTGTAAAACGGAATTTGGGCATCCAGGGATGAAACTGCGATACCGATATGATTTATTTTTTTGATCATTACAGAACATTCTCCTTTGTTAGTTCCATCATTTTCTTATTAACAAAATTGTAAGGTCTAATTTCTCTGTTGTAAACTCTTTCTATCCACAAACCAATATTTTCTTCCATATTGAGTTTTATATACAGTAATTCTTTCAGTTTTGATGCAAAAATATGTTCTATTTCTTTTTGGATACGAATCTTTCTTCGACTGGCCAGTAAACCGGAATTCTTAAATAAGTTTAAACGCTCAAAAATTGAACTGTACAGTTCTTCTGTTCCTGTATTATTTTTAGCGGATGCAAGTTTTATTGGCGGTAAGGATGCTTTATTCTGTTCTGATCCAAGCATCAGCATATACTCAATTTCGGATTTTAGCCTGTCTGCTCCATCTATATCGCATTTATTAACCAGAAACAGATCGGCAATTTCCATTATACCTGCCTTCATTGCCTGAATTTCATCACCCATTCCCGGGACCAGGGTTAAAAGTATAAGGTCTGCCATTTCTATGACCTCAACTTCTGTTTGGCCGACACCAATTGTTTCTATAATAATTGTATCGAAACCTGCTGCATCAAATATTGTTAATGCTCCGGCAGTTGCTGTAGATATCCCTCCAAGATGTCCACGTGAGGCCATTGATCTGATAAATACTCCAGGATCTGTTGCATGGGTCTGCATACGCAGTCTGTCCCCAAGAATTGCTCCGCCGGAAAAGGGAGAGCTGGGATCTACTGCAATAACTGCTATTTTTTTGTTTCTGTCTCTTTCAAACTGGATAAAACGGTCTACAATTGTACTTTTGCCTGCTCCGGGAGGTCCTGTTACACCAATAACAAATGCATTTCCGGTAAATGGATGAATACTGTCAATTAGTTCTTCTTTTTCTCTTGTCTCGTTTTCGATGAGTGAGATTGCCTTTGCAATGGCTCTTGTGTTGCCGGTGCGAATTTTATTTACTAAATCCATAAAAAGTAACTAAGCAGCTGTGGAACCGGTTTTAGATTTTATAAAGCTGATAACATCACTTATTGGTGCACCGGGGCGGAAGATAGCCTGAACACCTTTTTCTTTCAGGAAATTGAGATCTTCTTCGGGGATAACTCCTCCTCCAAATACAATAATTTCACCAGCTTCCTGTTCTTTAAGGAGGTTGACTACTCTTGGGAAAAGTTCGTTATGGGCACCGGATAAAAGGCTTAGTCCTACAAAATCTACATCTTCCTGAATTGCGGTTGCAACGATAGATTCCGGAGTCTGTCTTATTCCTGTATAGATTACTTCGTACCCTGCATCTTTCAGAGCACGGGCAATGTATTTTGCACCTCTGTCATGGCCGTCAAGGCCGGGTTTTGCAATTACAATTCTTATTTTTTTATTCATTTAAACATTCCTCCTGATTTCACACATAACAAAATGTAATAAACCAAATGTAATGATTGGTTTAATAACATGGGCGCGACGCGTCGAGCCCCTACATTGATTCAAACATAACAGTTACAACACGATTGATTCACGATATTCGCCGAATTTTTCCCGGAGGACATTTGATATTTCACCCAGGGTTGCGTATTCTCTTACTGAATCTATTATCAATGGCATCAGGTTTACATCCTCTTTGGAGGCTCCCTCGGAAAGGGCTGCAAGGCATTCGCCTACTTTTGCATTGTCTCTTTCTGATCTTACCACTTTCAGGTTTGCTTCCTGTACTTTCTGCAGCTCAGGGTTAACCTTTAAAAGCCCGCTTGGTACCGGTTCTTCTATTGTAAACTTATTTACTCCAACTACTACTCTCTCTCCGGATTCTACAGATTTCTGATATCTGTATGCGGAGTCCTGTATTTCTTTCTGGACATAACCTTTTTCGATAGCCTTAACCATCCCACCCATATCTTCAATTTTATTAATGTAGTTCCAGGCTTCCTCTTCAATTTTATCGGTCAGTTGTTCAATATAGTAGGAACCTGCAAGGGGGTCAACAATATTTGCAACTCCTGATTCATGGGCAACAATCTGCTGTGTCCGAAGGGCAACTCTAACGGAGTCTTCTGTTGGAAGTGCCAGAGCCTCATCCCGTGAATTTGTATGAAGGCTTTGAGTTCCACCCATAACTGCCGCCAGGGTCTGGATTGCAACACGGACAATGTTATTGTCAGGCTGCTGGGCTGTTAAGGTTGAACCTGCTGTTTGAGTGTGAAATCGCATCATCAATGATTTTTCTTTTTTTGCAGAGAACTTTTCTTTCATTACCTTTGCCCATATTCTTCTGGCTGCCCGGTATTTTGCAACTTCTTCCAGAAGGTCGTTGTGGGCATTAAAAAAGAAGGATAGTCTGCCTGCAAACTGATCCACATCGAGACCTACTCCGATAGCATTTTTTACATATTCAATACCGTCTGCTATGGTAAAAGCGATTTCCTGAACGGCTGTAGAACCGGCTTCTCTAATGTGGTATCCGGAAATACTTATGGTGTTCCATTTGGGAACCTCTGCAGAACAGTATTCAAAAATGTTGTTTATCAATCTCATTGAAGGAGCTGGTGGATAGATGTAGGTCCCCCGGGCGATGTACTCTTTTAATATATCGTTTTGTATGGTTCCCCTAATTTGTTCCTTTGTTACACCCTGTTTTTCTGCAACAATAATATACATAGCAAGAAGTACAGCTGCAGGGGCATTTATGGTCATAGATGTAGAAACTTTGTCCAGAGGTATTCCTTCGAAGAGGGTTTCCATGTCTTTGAGACTGTCTATGGCTACTCCCACTTTGCCTACTTCTCCGGCGCTTATTGGATCATCAGAGTCGTACCCAATCTGGGTCGGAAGGTCGAAGGCTATTGAAAGACCTGTCTGCCCCTGCTGGAGAAGATACTTATATCTGCTGTTGGATTCTTCTGCTGTACCAAAACCGGCATACTGGCGCATGGTCCAGAATCTACCCCTGTACATGGTGGGCTGAACACCCCTCGTATACGGGTATTCTCCCGGGAATCCAAGTTTTTCTTCGTAGGAAAAAGTATTGTCCGGTATATATAGATTTTCTACTTCTGTATCGGATCCTGTAACAAGATTTTTGCGGGCAGGGAATCTGCTTGTTACTTTATTAAGGGTAGTTTTTTCCCAATCTCTTTTTTTATCTATCAGGCTGTTATTATCCGGCACCCTGGTACCTCCTGTAAGTTTTAATACTCTATATTAACAAGTATA
>JAUVLL010000185.1 GCA_030600745.1 Spirochaetaceae bacterium
GGAAAAACCATTTTTCAACTATCGGTCTTCTTGGAATGAACGAGGCATGCATGAATCTATTCGGAGAAAATATTGCCGGTGAAAATGGGCATGGATTCACATTAAAAGTCATGGATTTTATGCGGGATAAGCTGATAGAATTTCAGACAGGGACAGGAAATAATTATAACCTTGAAGCTACTCCTGCAGAGGGGACAGCTTATCGTCTTGCCAGACTGGATAAGGAAAAATTCAATAATATAAAATGTGCCAATGAGCAGGAATATTTAAATGGAACTGAACCCTATTACACAAATTCTGCTCAACTTCCGGTAGGTTATACAGATGATCAGAAATTGACTACCAATTCAGAACAACAATTGTACCAGGTCTTCATACCAAAAAGATGATTAAGGATATAAGCCTCTGGATGCTCAGTCTTAATGCAAAACATATATTCCAGGATTTTGTTGTAGCTGAAATACTTGATACAGCTATTATGGAAACTCATTAGCAGGTATTCATATTATTCCCTGTTTATCAATTTTTATTTGATTGTGCAGCATTATTTACGTATACTGTAAGAAGAGAGTCGCCGAAAGGGATTCTGTAAAAAGCCGCCTTGTACAAGGGGCTTAACTACACGCATTGCCTGGTCATAGACTTCGTCTACCTGGTCGCAACTTCATTGCTGCTCGGTTATGCAGCCTAATTGCCGGCTGTGCCACCTAAGAGAGGTGTTATATGAGAGACAGGATGGTTATAGATATTGGTCAGATTATGGACGAGATTTTCGAAGCCACAAAAGGTTTTGGAGACGTATTTAAAGAGGGTATGCAGCATGGTGGAAGTGATTATGTAGATTACTACCCCAATTATTCCTACCCGCCGGTAAATATTTTTGTTACAGATGAGAAAAGTCTGATATTTGAGTTTGCACTTGCCGGGTTTAATGAGAATGATCTTAATGTAGAGTTCAAGGGAGATTATCTGATATTTTCTGCCAATGCTCCGATTGCTGAACAAAGTAATAGTGTTAAGTATTTTAAACGACGCCTTAAGTTTAAAGATGTACCTGAACAGAAATTTTTTTTTCCTGAGGGGAAATTTGATCAGAAAAAGGTGAAAGCAGTCTTTAAAGATGGTATACTGAAGGTAGTAATTCCACCCAGGGATATTATTGAAACAAAAGAAGGGATAAAAGTAGAGATAGTTAAGGAGGAGAATTAATGGGTACGATTTTTTGGATAATAATAGGTATAGCAATAGGATATTTTTTCAAACCCCAGCTTGATGGGCTTGTTGGAAAGGCATTAAAAACCATTAAAGACAACAGAAAAAATAAATTTGATGACGACGAGTATTAAGATTAGTATTTTCTGACCAATATTTCGGCTCCGGTGTTTTATCCGGGGCCTTTTTTTACAAAGTCTCCACCATAAGCTCTTTACACATATTTTTTAGTTTTTTATCTTTAGAAAGCAGAATACCATCATTTCTTCTTGCACAAACCATATACAAACAATCATATACAGGATGATTATTATTTATAGCCTCTCGCAGAGATTCTTTCCATATATCTTTTACAGGAACAAATTGATCAATTAGGTTGATACCATCCTCTGCCAGATTAATTGATTCTTCATGGGTGAATCCGGCTATTTTGTTATATTTCCAGGCAACATTTGTAATTTCAGAAAGGTATATCTCTGGTGCTATTACTGTATCTGCTTTTTCAATTTCATTTTTAAATATTTCAAATTCACCTTTACCTAAAAGAATATCAATAGCGGCTGATGTATCCAGTATAATAATCATCGAGGCTTTTTCGATGTCCATGGATACAGCTTGTTTATGGCTATTTTGTACCAGGTATTGGCCCTTATATTAAAGAAGAAGTATTTTTTAAGTAGAAAATGTGATACAGCGCAAAAAGCTTTCATCTTTCTCTGTCTTCTCTAATTAGTTCAACTGTATCAATATTATCTGTGTCAGGATATTTTTTCTCTGAAATTTTATCAAGCAAAGCTTTCCTTCTCATTTTGTTATTTGAGTGTAACCCTAAACTCTCTTTTAGAAGCATAATTGTCTGCTGAGCAATACTTCTGTTTTCTTCATTTGCTATCAAATTCAATTTTATATAGACATCCTCAGGAAGATCTCTAACCTGTAGTGTTGGCATAACAAACTCCTTTTGCATGCAATATAACACATATTTGCATGCAAAGCAAGCTTTGCCATACACCACTTAACATATAGAAATCCAGTTAGTTAAATACCCTTGCTATAAATTTCAACTTATAGTTAATAAACCAAAACTAAAATTGTCAGCTTGACAACAAACGGTTTGTTTGTTTAGTATAAGCCAGTGTTGCCCGGATGGTGAAATTGGTAGACACGCTAGTTTCAGGGACTAGTGTTCGCAAGGACGTGAGAGTTCGAGTCTCTCTTCGGGCAGGCTTAAACCCTTTCGGGGTAAGAGATTATCTTTTAGTAGATAATCTCTTTTTTTATGCAGTACAGGAACTGACCCTTTTATCGACCCCTTTATATTTGTGATTGTGTGTGGAATATGGAAGATTTTCTACATTAAACCACACGAGGGGCAGACAGAATTGAGACATCTGGAACAGTATTATGTTTTTAGAAATTCTTATATTAGTCTTTAAATTATCACTTTGTAAACTTTAGTTAGAATTAATACAAAATATGTTAAAATATCGTATACTGTAGAAAATGTATTCAATAGATATATCGCAATACTTCACACTAGATGAAATACGCAATCTCATTCGAATAATTACACGAATTCCAAAAAAACTTAGTAATTACCCCCTGATACTTAAATATACAAGCCAGCTATTATTATCAAATTCATTATTACTTGGTGTAATGACATCAGCACCAAATAAAATCTTTAGAGGTAGAAAATTTAATATAAATAATTTAAATGATTTTCCTCCTGATGAAATCAGCTCATTATGGGTAAGCGACAACTGTACCCCGTCTGTTATTTGATCTAAAATAGGTACATATTTTCTTCCAGATAATAATTATGGAGGAAAAACATGAACAAAAAACGTAGCAGAAGAGAGTGGGAAGAAATACTGGAAACATTAAGAAAAAGCGGGAAGTCAAAAGCAGCATTCTGCAGAGAAAATAATATCTCATTATCTACACTGCAATACCATCTGTTAAAAAGTAAGAAAAGAAATAAGAGTAGCAATCTCGTCAAGGTTCCCTTTTCGATAGAAAGATCAGAAACGCCAGTTCTACGAATCAAAACAGATTACTGCAGGATAGAATTTACAGGCCATATAGAAGAAGAGATACTAAAGGGCTTACTCCGATCACTGAAGGCAGTAAGTGTATGATCATTGATTTTGATAAAGTAGAAATATATGTGAAAGCCGGAAGTACAGACATGAGAAAACAGATAAACGGACTTAGCATCCAGGTACAGGAAATAATGGAAAAAGATCCGTTCTCCGGTTCATTGTTTATGTTCTGTAATAAGCAGAGGAAAATATTAAAAATGATTTATTGGGATAGGAATGGCTTCTGGCTCTTCCTTAAACGATTAGAAAAAGATAAGTTTCCCTGGCCGCAAACAGGGGAAGAAGCACAGGAAATTACACGAGAACAATTTGAAATGTTGCTGGATGGAATAGATTTCTGGAAGGCCCATAAATCATTAAAATACACAAAAGTTTCTTAGCAAAAGGGCTATTAATTTTGAGTCCATAATGGTATAATTCACCTTGTTATGGAAGCTGTTTTAAACAAAAAGACATTGCCGGATGATGTCGATACATTGCAGGATTTACTCATAAAGAAAGTGAATATTATTCACAAAAAAGAAGATATAATTCTCGGAAAAGAAAGCTTCATATCAGAATTAACGAAGACAAATGAAATACTACTGGAAAAAATTAAACTCCTTGAGAAGTATCGATATGGGCGTTCCAGTGAGAAACTGACAGAAGAAGATAAAGCACAACTTGCTCTCTTTAATGAAGCGGAAGCGGCAGTAGAAGAAAGTGAAACTAAAGTTGAACAAATGTAAGCGGCAACTGTACCCAGGTACTACCTCTTCTATCTCTACTTCCTCCTTGGTGAAAATCGCAGGTCTTCTGAATATATACGGTGGTATAAGAAGGAATTTCCGGATGATGCCAATGAGCCGATCCAACTTCTATGCTGGGCATTGATATTACACAGGATGGGTAAAAATGGAGATTATCAGCTGGCAGGAAGTATGCTTTCAAACGTCTATCTTCTCCCTCACATACTCGAAGAGCCGATGGAACGGGTGGATATGTGGCATTCTTGTTCAGATGAAGATCCAGAATATATTGATTATTTCCCAGAAAGGATTCAGGAAGCTATCACTGATGAAGATTTAGAATGGATTCGGGAGAGGTATAAATCTGACTCCTTCAAAAAGGTGTTGATGCGGCATATAGAAATCAATCATGAATTTGAGAGTGCTTCTATAGGTGATGCCAGGAGTAAATTAGTAAAAGAGGGCTTTAATTTATTGGATATGTTCCGGTAATGTGGAAAAGTTTCCATATTGAAATAAATCTACTTTGGTGCTATTATTAATTAACTACATAACTCTTATAGTTATGATTTCATCAATTATTTGTTGGTGGATGTTAGTGCTCCATAACGAAAGATGGATTTATCTGTGGCATTAAGTTGCCTAAATTATGGAGGAAACATGAATAATCAAAAATCGAAGAAATATTCAACAGAGTGGTGTGAAGACTTTCCTCAAGATGATACTCGTTATTACGGGCTCATTATCAAGCACCTAAATACTGAAAAGCAATCCGTATCGGTGAATATGAAGAGGTTTTGCGAATACTTTCATATTAAAGATGAAAGAAAGTCTCTCAGGTCAAATAAAAACAGCCAGCTCTTTAAACCAGCCAAAAGCAGTTCTCAAGACTACAATGTAAATGTCATCAAAAAAGAACTTCTAAGAATAAAAAACGAATGGCTACATTCACAGAAATTTTTCATTGATCAATTCTTAGCAGAAATCAAAGGTCATAATTTTACTCCGATTGATGATGATAATTTCCAGATGGGTTATGTTGACTTTGATGAAGCAGCTACTAATACTCGCATTAAATCTGCACTTTCAGAGCAATATGCAGAATATAAAAGTAATCACCTTTATTTCAGCTTGTATGCCCAATATTACCATCAGTTAGCAGCCCAAATGGATGCCGTAATTCTAAAACTTTTAACAGATAATGGGTATGAAGGAGATTATTACGATCGTGGAGTACTGCTTGCATTCAAAGGTCCTAATACGGAAGCATCAATAAGAGATCTCGATTCTTACAAGCACTATGAAAAGATGTATACTGTATGGAATTTTATTAAGCACAATAGTGGGTCAACATATGAGAAGGTAAAAGAGCATTGCCCGGAGGTATTGGTGGACCACGAATACAACCAGGGAGATTTAGCCTGTTTCTTTATTCAGTTCTCAAATGAGCTGATTGAGGAAACCATAAATGGAGTTCAAGAATTTCTTATCCAATATTGCCAAATCGTATTTAATGAGGATGAGAAGACCGCCGAGTGGAATCATGATGAGTTTTTTCTTGCTTATGTTACATCTGAAATAAATGA
Organism: Spirochaetaceae bacterium; assembly: GCA_030600745.1. Classification (GTDB taxonomy): domain Bacteria; phylum Spirochaetota; class Spirochaetia; order B11-G9; family B11-G9; genus JAJRQE01. Next base: position 5,632 of record JAUVLL010000185.1, read on the forward strand.
ATACATCGATCCCATGGGGTTCGGGGCTGAATTCTATTAGTCTCAGGATATATTGCATAACGTATATTATGTAATACAAAAACCAGCACCTTATGTAGTACACTAAAAATTCATTGTTGGTAGTCAAGAAAACAAGATCAGGGCAAAAAAAAAGAAGAGAAGCCTTATGAAAAAAAACTAGGACAAGATTTTTATCTATTTGAATACAGTGCATTTTTTATCAGTTATCAATAGGCATTCATTATTAAAGGAGAACTTCTCTAAATTATTAAGCACCCAGGTGATCTTATCTATAATCGACCCTGAGTTGGGCTGACGAAGTGCAATTACTATAATACCAAAGTGAGGTTTTTCAGTTAAATGAATAGTATGATAGAAATCCTTATCTGATGTTAAAAAGATTGCTTTCTCTTTTTTTGCTAAAGAAAAAATTTCTGTATCAGATATTCCTTCCTGTGTTGTACCCCTAATATCAAAAACAGTATGACCTTGTTTTTCTAATAAGGATATTACTTTCTTTGGAAAATTTTCATCTAAAAAGAATATCATACAGCCTGGGACTCAAATGGGATTGTTTCAAACTGCATTAGTTCACTGGAAAATTCCAAAACTGCTGAAATATCGTTCTGTGTTATGTTGGGATAATTTTCAATTATAAACTGGTATGTTTGCCCTGCAGCAAGATCTGCTAAAATATTTGAAACGAGAACTCGTGTATTTCGTATTACTGGATTACCATGGCAAATATTGGGATTAATTTCTATTCTTGTATTCATCAATATCTCCTGTTTCAAAATCTTATACTAAATATACACTTTTTATCTTTTAAAATCGACCCCGATATAGACCCCCTTATTAGGGGAACCCAGGTGGCTCTATACTGCACCTAAGCTTTTATGAAGTATAAAAATTTGATTTTAGTTGACTGGTTGGGTTGTTGGTATTATTCTTTATGTAGCAAAGAATTAAAAGTATAGTTTCTTTTCTCTATATCTAACAAAAAAGGGTGTGTTGCACATTTGTAGGCATATCCGAGGGGTGTTAATGAGATATAGGGAACCTTTTACTGTTTATCCTAGAAAAATGAAATCGGGGTTGGTTGTTTGGTATTATCAAACTTATGATAATAATAACCGGCGAACTACTGCAAGATCGA
>JAUVLL010000060.1 GCA_030600745.1 Spirochaetaceae bacterium
ACTTTTAAAAGGGTAGATTTTGAAAGTGGAGAAGAACGTCATATCTATCATGGAAATGACGGGACATCAATGCCATGGAATGATACAGCTCAGCTTGATTATCTAAATCCTGAGGCCAGAGAAGCAGTAATTCAAACAATCCTTCATGTTGCCAGAAATTTTCCAGTTATCAGATTCGATGCAGCCATGACTCTGGCAAAAAAACATATACAAAGATTATGGTTTCCGGAACCAGGTTCCGGTGGCGATATTCCAACAAGATCTGAGCGGGGGCTAAGCAGATCCGAGTTTAACAAGGCTATCCCTATTGAGTTCTGGAGAGAAGTTGTGGATCGAATACAGGAGGAAGCTCCTGATACACTTTTACTGGCGGAAGCCTTTTGGATGATGGAAGGCTACTTCGTAAAGAATCTTGGAATGCACCGGGTCTACAACAGTGCCTTCATGAATATGCTGAAAATGGAAGAAAATCATAAGTATAAAAATACAATAAAAAATACGCTTATCTTTGAACCGGAGATACTTAAAAGATTTGTAAACTTTATGAACAACCCGGATGAAGATACAGCCGCAGAACAGTTTGGAATGGGAGATAAGTACTTCGGCATTTGTACCATGATGATTACTATGCCTGGATTACCAATGATTGGGCATGGCCAAATTGAAGGATACAAGGAGAAATATGGTATGGAGTACAGAAAAGCCTACCACAATGAGATTCCTGATACCGGATTTGTAAGGCGCCATGAAAAAGAGATTTTCCCACTCATTAAAAAAAGGTACCTATTCTCAGAATCAGAGAATTTCAACCTGTACGATATGTTTAACTATCAGGGCAATGTTGATGAAAATGTGTTTGCCTGGTCTAACAGTAAGGGCAATGAGTATATCCTTGTTTTTTATAATAACAGCTATAACCCGGCAGACGGATGGATCAGGACACCCGCTCCAAAATCAAATCAACCGGAAATAAATATTGGCATTGCTCTGGAACTGCAGAACAATTCAGTAAATTACTGCATTTTCAGGGAACAGAGATCCGATCTGATGTTCATAAGAAATTCAAAACAGATACATGAAAGTGGTATATATCTTCACTTGAACGGTTATGAGAGCCAGATTTTCATGGATTTCAGAGAGGTATACAATGAAAACGGCCAATGGGGGAAACTAGCCTCAGAACTTAATGGTCAGGGTACAAAGGATATTAACAGAGCGCTCCGCAGTCTTAATCTTAAACCTGCTGCAACCAGGCTCTTTGATATATTTCAACCTTCTCTTACAGATGGCCTAAAGAGTTTTGTATTGGATAAGGAGACTGATAATACTTCCTTTAAAGATAAACTGCACAAATTGTATTTACTCTTCCTGTCGGAACTTGAATCCTCTCTTAATATAGATAAGCAGTCAAAAGAAAATGTAGATTCACTTTTCATACAGACATTACAAACCATAGAATCCTTAAAGCAGATGTATCACCGGGAAGATGAAGTAAAACCCCGGTGGCTGGAATATATTTTCAGAGGTTTCGGTATGATGCCTGAAGTGTGGACACTATTACTTGACTGGATCATATTTTTTCCTCTGACTAAACTAAAATTAGAATCTGAAAAGAATAATGATAAACTTTTCAACATGAAGCTGATAGAACTAATGGAGGACCTCAATCCGGATCGTAATATAAGACATTCACTTACAAAAGCAGGGGTAGAAGAATCCAATTTCTATGAATTACTTAAATTTGCTCTAATGATTCCTGCACATAAAGAATCAGTCTCCAATTTTCCAATACTGGAAAATTATATTAATCATCCAATTGTCTCAGAACTGATTGGTAGAAACTACCATGAAGGAATAGAGTGGTTTGGCCGGGAACCATTCCAGTTATTTTCATGGTGGATTTTTACCCTTGAAGCTTTGAAATTGATCGCAAACAATGTAAACTTAAATCAAATTGAAGATATTTTTGAAACTATTCTCCAGTGGCTTAAAGGAGAAGAAACCTCTGAATGTCAAATTGAACAACTTTTAAACAGTGTAAGGAAATAATGAAACAAAAAATACTTATAACCGGGATTAATTCTGAACTAAAAACCAGGCTTACCAGAATGTTTATTAATGGTGGCCACACAGTTGCCGTCACTGTAAATCCTCATAGCAAAAAAAAAGATAAGGGAACTAACGATTTTTTTGAAATACCATGGAACAATCGATCTCCTTTATCGGCTAAAGACATAATCCTGGAATGTCAGAACAGAATGGAAGGTTTTGATAACGCATTGACTATTTTTTCGCTGGAGCAGAATAATAGTCCCATCCATGAAATTTCAACAGCAAAAATTGAAAGTGCAATAGATTCAAGTTTAAAAGGAAATCTTTATATTTTAAAAGAAATTATCCTCTATTTTCAAAAAAAAGGATCAGGTAATATTTCTCTTGTACACGACATTGAACAAAGTGAAATCCCTGCACCCCTTTATGCAGTAGAAGCCGGAGGGTTATCAGCACTGACCATGTCCCTTTTTGCATCTTACCAGAGTGAAAAGCTTACCATTAATTCTTACAAATCAAATTCAGGAGAGTTGGATAACTATGCTGAATATATTTATAAAAATATTAATGAAAGAACAAAACCAGTCCATGGAAAAACATTCAAATTCCAAAGCAAGGGAAGACCTTTCCCTTTTTCCCTCTCTTGATTCTAAAATCTTATTGATGTATTGTTTTAGCCATGAAAATATGGTTAAAATATCTACTGGGAATAACAATTGGTATAATACTGGGCACCTTCATATCACCGGAGAACATAGTATTTAGAGATATTCTCAAGTTTCTAACAGAATTAACAATAAATATCGGCCGCTATACTGTATTCCCCCTTGTATTTTTCGGAATTGGTTATGGTACATTTAAACTGAAGCAGGAAAAGCGTATAACAGCGGTATATTTAAAAATGATTGCAGCCATCGCTATTTCCAGTACACTTCTTGTACTAATTGCTACAGGGATTGTTCTGCTTTTTTCTCCCGATAGAATTCCAATTATCATTGAAAATCAAATCAGCTATAGTTTCCCCGGGTACAGGGATATCCTTAAATCAGTTTTTCCAATGAGCCTCTTTCAGATTTTTACTGAAAATAATAATTTTCTGCTTCCTGTAACATTTCTTGGATTTTTTCTCGGTCTTAATTTTTCCTTCGATAAAGTAAAGACAAGACCCGCTTACCAGCTTTTCGATGCAATGTCCAGAATACTGTATCATATTGGAAATTTTATTGTTGAAATACTTGGTTTTGGAATGATAATACTGGCAGCAAACTTTACAATTCAGATAATCCACGCACCTCAGCTTATCCTTTTTTATCAGCTGATAATTCTTCTTACCATCAATACAGTTATAATTATTATTGGTGTATACCCTGCTTTTATTTACTTTCTTGGAGGAAAACAGAACCCATATAAGATATTGTACGCCATCATGGCTCCTTCACTTGCAGCAGCAGCCTCAGGTAATAGTTATTTTACACTGACAAGTCTGATATTACATTTAAAGGAAAATCTTGGAGTACCCAGAAAGATCGGCTCATCCACACTTCCCTTTTTTACACTCTTTGGAAAAGCAGGTACTGCGGCAGTAACCAGTATTACATTTTTTCTGATTCTTAAGTCATACTCAAGTCTCTCAATCAGTCCCGGCGGTATACTCTGGATTATGTTGTTTAGTATGCTGACCTCATTTTTAGCCGGCTCTGTTCCGGGTATAGGAGTTCTGGTTTCTCTTGCTGTTATGTGCAAACTTTACGGAAAAGGAATAGAAGAAGGCTTTTTAATTATCGGATCTATCGCTCCGGTTCTGGTAAGCTTCAGTGTACTGATTGATACTGTTACAGCCGGAGTCTCCACATACCTGATCACCTATCATGAAAAGGGTAATAAGGAGATTCCAATAAAAGATTTTATCTGATTGCGTAGGGACAGTCACCCTAAAACACCAGGGTTTCCACCATATATCGGATAATCTTACCCTTTGGCTCATTAATTTCCTTCTCAATTACAAACACAAGGCCATCTTCAGAAGGGGTAAAAACTACCTGCTTGATTCGATAGCCTGTTACATCTTTCCTTTTGTAATCCGGCAATCCTATTGTGTAGGTTCTTGTCCTTTCCATTTTATCTGTAACGGCCAGGTTAATATGGAACGATGAACTGACATTATCATTGGAAACAAATTTTTTCTGTATCAATGTTACGATATAGGCATCTCCTTTATAGAAATCCCTGAATTCTAGTCTTTCTTTAGGTTCTGCACCATTTACAAGCAAATAGACAACACGCCCTGTTGCTATATGATTAATTCCCGTTTTTTTAATGATAGTCAGGGAATCTTCCAGTATAGTAAAAAGAGCACCAAGTCCTTCCTGACCTGGCAGGATATCATCAGAAAATGTTCTGCTAAGGAGACCATCTTTTATATAGTCATTTTTAGAAACGTCTACTATAAAGGTTTCGGCATAGGCTTCTGAATTTTTAGAACTGATTCCATACTGTCCAAACATAAAATACTTTGAATTACTGGAAAATCCCAGATTGATATATTGCGCAATATCTCCGGAAAAAATAAAAGAAGTACACAGGAAAAATACCACTGCTGTTATTAGTTTCTTCATTATGAGATCCTCCCAGTAGTAAGTATCGAAAGAAATATACCACTGCTATAGTAATTTTTATAATTCTCTACATAATTAAATAATATGAAGTAATTAAATATAAAAATATGCAGAAAATAAACACATCGCAAAAGCCTCTAGTTCCTTTGACCTTTTTCTGTTTTTTTGTTTAATATAGAATTATGAGACGAATACGTTCCTGTATGACCCAAACTGCTATCTATCTGTCTCTTTTTATGATTATTATAAATGCAATCGTTATTATATTTTTTCACTGGGAGATACAAAAAAACAACCTCCCTGATGTGTTTTATAATCTGACGGGAAACTATTCTCCCCTTTCAGTTTTGTATCTAATTTTCATTAAGGTCATTTTTGCATTTACGGCAGGTTTAATCTTAAAAAATCTGTTCCAAAAGATCGCTTCACCAGAAATATTCTTCTTTAGTCTGGCTATTTTCAGCCTCTCATTTACTTCCTTACGCAGCTTACTCCTAATTGAAAGTTTTCTGACCTATCCTATTCATTTATCTGAGACTATTACAAGAGCTGTGTATTTTGGAAAATTCATTACTGTACTCTGCCTGTTTACCTCAGGTCTTTTCTCCACAGGAATATCATTTCAAAAACAGAAGTCATTGATTCTATTAATAACACTAATCTCATTTACACTTTCAGTTATTATACCTATAGACCTCTTTGAAACAAATACTATTCTTTTAAAAGGAAATGGTTCAGAGTATGGCATGAATATTGTTATTATCCTTCTGCAGATATTTGCGGTATTGAATTTTATTGCAGGTGCAGTAAAAAACAATAATTATGATTATTTATTTCTGGCAGCCGGTGTAGGGATGGCCGCTGTCGGAAACGAACTTCTTTTTACATTGATCCCGGGATGGATAAGCATTGGAGGTATTCTATTACTAATATCAGGAACAGTGTTGTTCAGTTATAAAATACATAAAATATATCAATGGACATAATACTACATAATCAGTGTTGCCACAAAACCGGTTCCAACAGGAATCAGCATATTATCAAGATCACCCGAGGGAAGTACTTCAATTAATGTAGTTGAAACCGCAATAATAACCGCAACTCTTACTGAACCCGAAACAGCCAGAGTAGTAAGAAATACTGATACTAAACAAGCGCAGGAACCTGCATATGATTTACCACCTGTAAAAGGAATAGTTACCCGGCCAAAAAGCTTCCCAAAAAGGGAGGAAAAACCGTCTCCAAATGCCAGTGCATAGATTGCAACTGCCGCCGCGGGTTCCGGATAGAGCATCAATGCCATCATAGTACCAATTGCAAGGGTAACAGGACCAAAAACAAAACCTTTATCCCTGCTTCGTGATGCTGCCGAAGTAATTCTTGAAATAAAAACAAGTTCCACCCCTCTCATCCTCATAAATTCAGAATAAGAATAAAGTAATAACCCTGCAACCAGAGCACTAAATGTGAGAGTAATATTATACCTGGCCAGTAACGGAACAAAGGCCACCATCATATGAATAGACTTTCTTACAATTTCAGTCTGTATTTCTTTTAGTGATGCAGAGCAATCAAGCACAGCAGCATCGGACATAAATTAACCACCTGATTTTTTCTATAATCAGTATTTAAGCTGCAATAAATATGCCAACTATTCATATTTAAAATATTTATCTAAGTACTTACAGTAAAAGCAATTAGATAATGTAAAATATCAATATATCAGATTAAGTTAAAGCTGTTATGTTTTTTCATACATTTATTTTCATAATATACTATAACTAATTCATTTATCAGTTATCAAACTGATTTGTGCTTAGTATAACAACAGCTCTCTCTTCTCCTATTCCTATACCTTTTATTCATTATTTATTTAATAATGTAAGTAATATGTGTACTTTTATCAATAATAAAAGTGGAAGTGCTTAATAGAAACATTAATATATTGCAGTATAAGCTTATAATTATTATACTAGCCGGGTAAGGAGAAAACAATGAAGAAGATGATAGGTATTATAGTAGTTATAGCTATTTTAGGAGCAATTGTGTTTACATTTTCCAGTTATCTTGTTTCCACCAATAAAGCCGGTTACTATCAGATAATGCAGGCTGCAGTTACAGGTAGAATTACAGTCCATGACAAACCTGGAATGTACGGTAAATTCTTTGGAACAATTACAACCTATCAGATATCTGATATGAACTATTTCAGTAAATCTGACCTCGAAGGAGGGACCGGGGAAGGCGCCGCTCCTATCAAAGTTCGTTTTAACGATGGAGGAACCGCTGATATCTCAGGATCAATAAAATTCAGATTATCCCTAAAGGAAGAAAATCAGCTGCTTTTGCATCAGGATTTTAAATCTTACGACAAAATTCAGAGTGATCTTATTAGACAGGTAATCACCGAAGCACTAATGCAGACAGCAACCCTGATGAAAGCTGAAGAATCTTATTCAAGTAGAAGATCTGAATTTACTGCTCTGGCAGAGGAACAGATTCGAAGAGGAATTTTTGAAACCATTGCAGAAGAACATATCTATACAAATCTTGAAGGTAAAGAGTTTATAGAAAGAACGGTTAAAGTTAAATATAATGATTCAGGCAAGGCTGTTGTAAGAAAAATATCCCCGTTTGTACGTTATAATATTGAAATCCTTCAGTTTGTAATTAAAGATATTGATTTTGATAAAACCATAGATGCCCTTATAGCTAAGAAAAAAGAAGCAGAACAGCAGAGAATTGTAGCTCAGGCAAATGCAGAAAAAGCTAAACAGGATGCGATAACCGCAGAAGAACAGGGTAAAGCACGTATAGCTGTAGCAAGAGCAGAAGAGGAAGTATTAAAGATAAAAGCTGTTACCCAGGCAGAAAAAGAGTTTGCAGTTGCAAAACTTAACAGACAAAAAGCAGAAGAAGACGCAGCAGCAGATCTTACAAAGAGGGAAGCAGAAGCACAGGGAGCCGCCTTACTGGTTCGTGCCGGATTAACTCCAAAAGATAAAGCGGAAATTGGAAAAGACACTGCAATAGGAATCGCAGCTGAACTTGCTAAAATTCAATTACCCGAAGTAATGATATTCGGCAGCGGAGACGGATCTCCAACAAATCCCTTCGATGCTATTGGCCTTGAAGCTTTTATGAATATTACAGAGAAAATTTCAAATTCAAAAGATGAATAAGGAACTATAGATTTGGCAATACCTGTACTGATAAAAATTCTTGTTTCATTGAGCGTTATTCTGGTTGTTAACAAACTGGTAAAAAATCTTGCTGTCTCAATTCTTGCCGGGACAGTTACCCTTGCATTCTGGTCAGGTCATTCTATTACTACAATTGTTTCTATCACCTGGGAAAAATTTTACAGCATAGACAGTGCTATGCTTTCGGCAATAATTTTTCTTGTTATCTGGCTTTCTTCCCAGATGGCCAAAGCCGGCGTAATGGGAGATCTGGTAAAAGCAATAAAAGTAAAACTTTCAGTAAAAGGAGCAATTGCCGTTCTTCCGGCAATTATTGGACTTCTCCCTATGCCTGGTGGTGCCATTTTCTCTGCACCCCTTGTTGATGACTGTGATGAAGAATCCTTAATAGATCCTATTCTAAAGACAAAAATAAACTATTGGTTCAGACATATCTGGGAATATACATGGCCGCTCTACCCGGGATTTATCCTGACGTCAGGAATAACAAACCTCCCTATATGGCAGCTTTTTCTTCTGGGACTTCCAATGACCGGAGCAGCAGTAGTTACAGGATATTTTTTCCTCCTTCGAAATGTAAAAAATCAGGAAATTATCAGGGGAAAAGCTGAAAAAGGTATAATAAAGCTAATCGCTCCAATAATAGTAGTTATAGTTGTTTATGTAGTTATTTTAATATTCTTTCCCGGAGTTTCTCAAATTAGCACATACCTGCCTATGAGCCTTGGACTGATAAGCGCCATGATTCTTCTTCAGCTGGAAAGATCTATAACACTATCTGACTGGAAGGCAGTTATAATAAATATAAAACCTGTAATTATGGTTGTTATTGTAGTACTGGTTGGTATTTACGGAGCTTTTATAGAGGCAAAAATGCCGAATGGTGTGCTATTGATAGATCAAATGAGAATGGAACTTGATAACCTGGGTATACCTATTATTGCTCTGATAATGATAATCCCCTTCGTCAGCGGCCTTACAACAGGAATAACAGTAGGTTTTGCCGGAGCATCAATCCCGATTGCCATCTCCCTTCTGGGGTCTGCTCCTGCATTGTATCAGATTCTCTCCACCGTATCATTGGCATTCTCATTCGGTTTTATGGGTGTAATGATGTCACCGGTACATATCTGTCTTATTGTTACAAATGAGCACTTCAAAACTAACCTGGCAAAAAGCCTGGCTTCTTTATCACCCCTGATAATTACAATGTTATTATTTGCAATTATCTATTCCCAGATTATAATAAAGGCCATTTTTTCATAAAAGGATACTTAAATGAGTAATACTGAAAAAATAAAGATGTCCGAAGAACAGGAAGAACTGGATGGTATTAAAAAAGAAATTTTAAGAGAGATAGGTGAATATAACAAGGAAAGAGATCAGATAAAATCCCTGCTGGGAAAATTAGGAGGCAAATCCTACTCAAAACTGGATACAGTAATCAACATAGCATTCCTGCTGTTTATTAGTTTCTTCTTTGTACTCGAAATTACAACACATTGGCTCCCCTCTTTCATATCTTTAGAGGTAAGCGTACTTCTTGTATCGATCAAGATAGTCTGGATGATACATTCCCAGCATAAATTTAACCATTTTCAGTTTTGGATACTTAATTCCATTGAATACAGAATGAATCAAATAGCTGCCAGGATAAAAAAGATAGAAAAGGAGATTTCTTCTATTCAAAAATCGTTATAACCCGTAAGTGACAGGTTATACTATTGAAAATTAATCGCAAATATACTATTTTCTTTTTTGTATCTACCGTCCTCACTCCAAAAACCAGTACAACAGATATAGAACTAATAGATTGGGAAGAATAATGGGAAAGGAAATTCACCATAATTGCATGAATATAGCAGAAAGAGCCCTGGAATGGCTTGGTTTAAATTCATCATACTCAAGTAAACCGACCAGGATAACAATAGATGGAGTTACTCCGGGAACATATACAATCAGCATACTATTAATAAATAGTAATGAACTTTTTATTCAGGAAATTATATCATCAGATTTGAGGGGACAGGTTATTTACCGCAGCTGGAACCTTAAAAAAACATCAATCTGGAAGATCTCAAGTATAGAAAAGCTGAATTTACCGGTTATGTACAAAGATATCGGATCTGAAACTGAAGATTTTATGGCTAGAATAGAGGTAATTTTAGCAATTCAGGCAAGCAGAGGTGCTTATTTTTCAGAAATTCCGGATCGGTCTGATAAAATTCTTGGTGTACTATTGCCATCAGACTCTATTACAAACAAAGGAAGTTTCCTTAATCGCCTTAATATGTTTCTTTCCAGATACTCAGCAGTCGTAATATCTTCCACTGTTGCTTCCGGTATTATTATTCTTAGTATCATCTATATGTTTAATATTAATCGATTCCAAAAAACCATGGAGTCTTCCATTGAGGAATATTCCAGTCAGGTGGATCTAAAAGTAGATGATTTTTTTACCAATACGGAAGATGAGATTTATTTATTGGTTGATAATATTGAAAGTAATCAGAAAAATTTTGAGTTTGACAGACATAATTCCTACCTGAATGTTATCCGTATGTCAGAGGAGTTAACAAGATATCTTCCTGCACGAAAAGAAGCATACAAGCTGATAGCAGGAAATATTGCTACAGCTGCTACATACAGCGAAGTTATATATGAAATATCAAGATTACCAACAGAAGAATATCAGGCAAGAATATTTTTAGCCACAAACAGGAATTCAGTGATTCCCCTTTCCAAATGGCACCCTGTGTTTTCCGACATGTTCTATCCTGTAAAACTGAACAATGAACAAAATGATGGAAAGGGATTCAGGGTAACAGATGGATATATGACGGTCAGAGAAAACCCATTCGGCAGCGGTGGAGCAACTCCCCACTATGCTATCGATATTATTAATGTCAGCAATATATCCTATGTTGATCACGCTGGTGAAATAATAAGAGAGGGTAATCCTCCTGGCAATATAGTAGCTGTTTATCCAGGAATGGTGGCTGATAAAGGAATGGACAGCAGGTATGGCCACTTCATTACAGTAAACCATAGACTTTCTGAAGAAATTTCCTCACTTTACCCGGAAGCAACAGGTTGGGCTACATTTTATGCACACATGAAATCAGATTCACCCCTTAAAACAGGTTTCTATGTTAATGCAAACCGGAAACTTGGAAATATTGGCAATACAGGACATTCAACCGGCCCCCATCTGCACTTCGAGGTAAGAATCTACGAAAAATCGGGTATCTACCACGATGAAACGGGAAGATATAATAAAATCAATCCCTTTCCATCCCAGCAGTAAGGGCGCGGAAACCGCGCCCCAACGTTAAAAATCAAGAACAGATTCATCGTAATCAGCAGGAGCAACAAACCCTAACAGTTCGATACAGGTAGCAGCCAGCGCACTTATACCCAATCCCTCTTTAAGGGTAGACTTATACTCACCCGCCCCTGTTGGATCGTAAATAATACAGGGAACAGGATTCAGAGAATGGGATGTCTTTGCCTTTGGAGAACCATTCTCTTTAAAGACAACCTCACCTGTCTTTTTATTGTGTTCAAACATATCATCAGAGTTCCCGTGATCCGCACTGATCACCATTACACCACCTGCAGTTTCCACAACCTGCTGTATCCTTCCAATACTCAAGTCAAGTGCTTCAAGAGAACATATAACAGCTTCGTAGTTCCCTGTATGACCAACCATATCTCCGTTGGGAAAATTCAGCTTAATAAAATCGTGTTCTCCACCTTCAATAGTTTCAATTACATTATCCGCTATCTCGGCACACTTCATCCATGGTCTCTGTTCAAAGGGAAGTATATCAGAAGGGATTTCCACATAGGTTTCAAGTTCTTCACTGAATTTCCCACTTCTGTTTCCATTGAAAAAATAGGTTATGTGTCCAAACTTCTGGGTTTCGCTGATAGAGTACTGTTTCACACCGCTTGCAGTAAGATATTCACACATGGTTCGGTCGATGGAGGGGGGAGTAACCAGATATTGGGCCGGAACATGAAGATCTCCGTCATATTCCATCATTCCGGCATATTC
>JAUVLL010000330.1 GCA_030600745.1 Spirochaetaceae bacterium
ATTACTACAAAATTCCAGTTTAATGGAACTAATATGAGGTATATTCAACTATACTGTTTCCTCAGCTTTGATAATTTCAATATTTAAAGCTTCCAGATTTTCACGCAGTTCTTCATCAAAAAGCCAGTCTGTAACAAGAATATCGACTTTTGACAGTGGTGCAGTAACAAAATTCGTTACTTTTCCAATCTTGGAGGTATCTGCAACACAGATAACAGACCCCTGGGTTCTGTCTATCATTACCCTGGTTATTCCAGCTTCCTGATACACAGGAGATGTCAGTCCTGCGTCAAAGCATAACCCGTCTACTCCCATTATTATTTTTGATGCAAAAACCTGATTAATTGTACTGACAGCAAAATCTCCAATAAGACAGTTTGACTGATGCCGATAGACTCCACCTGTCAGAATTAATTCCACTCCTAATTTACCGCCAAAATCGGCAACCGCTGCAGCATTGTTGGTGATAATACGAACATCCTGCCTGCCTTTTAGAAAACGAATAACCTGATAGGAGGTTGAACCGCTATTAATAAAAACTGTATCTCCATCTTCCACAAGCTCTGCAGCTGCTCTGCCAATAGCCTCTTTTTGTTCCGTATTAATTCTATCTTTCTCAGAATAATTAAACTCTCTCTCAATCTGAGGTGCAAGGACAGCACCGCCGTGGGTTCTTTCAAGAACACCTTTTTCCTCCAGCATAGACAAATCCCTGCGAATGGTTATAACCGAAACCTCAAGAATTTTACTCAAAGAGTCCACAGTTACCAGGCCATCCCTTTTTATCAGTTCCATTATCTTTGATTGTCTGGCTGCAGGAATTATATTAGATCCCATTTATTTCCCTCGATTTACCGTCAGTGTATATTCTTCTAATACATATGTCAAACTATAATGAATTATTTATTTTTTAAATGATTGTTTTTGTTCTTTATTAAATTATTAAGATCGGTTATAGTATTAATTATTCGGAGGTAACAATAGATGTATGATGTTGCAATTATTGGTGCAGGTGTTACAGGAGCATCCATCGCCAGAGAGCTTTCCCGTTATAAACTTAAGGTTATAATCCTTGAACGGAAAAATGATGTATCCTGCGGTACATCAAAGGCAAATTCTGCAATTATCCATGCAGGATATGATGCAAAAGAAAACACCCTCATGGCCAAATTCAATACAGAAGGGAATCCCATGTTTGACACTATATGTAAAGAGCTTGATGTCCCCTTCAGGAGGATAGGTTCTTTAGTTGTAGCATTTGACCAGGAACAACTTAACCATCTTCAAATACTCTATCAAAGAGGGATGAATAACAACATAAAAGGAATGAAAATTCTAACTGAATATGAACTTAAAACCAGAGAGCCGGCAATAAACAAGAATGCTAAAGGGGCCCTGTTCGCCTCTACTGCAGGAATAATAGACCCAATGCTTCTTACTATTTCCCTTATGGAAAGTGCTGTTATAAACGGAGCTGAGTATTTTCTTGATTATGAAGTACAGAGTATCGAAAAACAGGAAAAAAAATTTAAAATTACAGGATCCGGAAAAACAATTGAAGCGACCTGGGTAATAAACGCTGCAGGTGTATACGCCGACAAAATTCATAACATGGTGTCAAAACCGGAGTTTAAAATACTACCCAGAAGAGGACAGTATTTTTTACTGGATAAAACTGAAGGAGAAATTGTAAACTCCATTCTTTTTCCATGTCCGACAAAGATGGGAAAGGGAACCCTCGTTACACCAACCGTTCACGGAAATCTGATTCTTGGCCCATCATCCGATAATCTGGATGACCCGGAAGACCTCTCAACTACCGAAGAGATGCTTAATCTGGCCCGAACAGGGGCAAAAAAACTTGTTCCATCTATAAATACAGGGAAAAGTATAAGAAATTTTGCCGGGATGAGAGCTGTTGCTGATACAGGCGATTTTATAATTAAAGAAGCAGATGATACTCCCTGCTTTATAGATGTTTCCGGTATTAAATCTCCAGGATTAACAGCTGCACCGGCAATAGCTGCTTATGTTATCGAACTGTTTCGGGAAAAAGGCCTTGAACTTAAAAACCGTATTAATTTTAATCCTTTTGTAAAAAGGAAAATTTTCATGGAATTGCCTCCGGTCGAGCAGGAACATCTCCTTAAAGAAAACCCCCTCTATGGACGGATTATATGCCGGTGTGAAAACATAACCGAAGGTGATATTCTGGATTCCATACACCGTCCTGTCGGAGCTAAAACATTAGATGGAGTAAAGCGCAGATGCAGACCCGGAATGGGAAGATGCCAGGGGGGATTTTGCTCACCACTGGTCCAGGAGATTCTTGCCCGGGAGCTTAACGTTCCTATAGAAGATATTGTTTTAGAGACGAAACATTCTTACATACTCACAAATAAAACAAAATGACAGAGGTAAAGATGGATTACGATATTGTTGTTATCGGCGGTGGCCCCGCAGGGCTTGCAGCAGCTATTGAAGCAAAGAAAAACGGAATAGAAAACGTTCTGATTATAGAGAGAGATATCGAAACAGGTGGTATTCTTCAACAGTGTATCCATAACGGCTTTGGCCTTCATATATTCAAAGAAGAACTAACGGGACCGGAGTACGCGCAACGTTATATAAATATGGCAAGGGATGAGAAAATTACAATAATGGTCGATACGACCGTCACTTCCATTACAGCTGACAGAAAGATTAGAATAATTAATAAAGATGGAATTGCAGCTATCAATGCCGGTGCTGTTATTCTTGCAATGGGCTGCAGAGAAAGAACCAGAGGGGCCATTGCTATTCCCGGCGACAGACCTTCCGGAATATTCACAGCAGGGACAGCCCAACGGCTGATCAATATTGAAGGTTACATGGTAGGTAAAAAGGTTATTATACTTGGGTCCGGAGATATCGGGATGATAATGGCAAGAAGAATTGTTCTGGAAGGAGGAGAAGCTCTTGCTGTTGTAGCCAGATCTTCCTTTGCAAAAGGTTTAACACGAAACGTCGTCCAATGTCTTGATCATTACGATATACCATTGCTGCTCAGTCACAACATTGTTGATATTATAGGCAAAGAGAGAGTAGAGAAAGTTTATGTAGCCGAATGTGATATGAAAAAACAGGTTATCCCGGGAACCGAAGTAGAATACGAATGCGATACAGTACTTCTATCTGTAGGTCTTATCCCTGAAAATGAATTGTCAAGACAGGCAGGGATAAAAATTGATAAACGTACCAGCGGTCCGATTGTAAACGAAAGTATGGAAACATCTGTTCGGGGTATTTTTGCCTGTGGAAACGTAGTCCATGTTCATGATCTTGTCGATTTTGTAAGTTAAGAAAGCTTGAGAGCGGGAATAAATGCTGGAAAATATGTTAAAAATGAAATTACTTCCAATGGA
>JAUVLL010000150.1 GCA_030600745.1 Spirochaetaceae bacterium
GAAGGATAAAAAGAGGCTTCATTTGTTTTTCGCTTTAATTCAATATTTCTTTGGATGAAATCAAAGAGAACCAGTTCCCCATTAGCCGCCAGTTTACCTTCTATTCCCTGAAGATAATCGGGATTTAAAAGTTCCATATACTCTTCCTGTATTGTAAGTTCATCAAGATCGGAGATCCCTGTAATTTCGGATAACTGCAGTAGTATCTTTCTTCTTCTGCTTTCAAGATTAAGTTTTTCCTGTTCAAGCTCCTTTAGTTTGCTTTGAATGTCAAGGAGATCCAGTTCCGAGGTGAACCCCTGATCAAAAAATAGTTTTACCTGATTCAAATTAAACCCGAGCCTCTTAATACTTGTTGTCAGAGTTTCGATGTTCAATGTTGACATTGTATATGAGTAAGCGAGCTGCAGGATTGTTTGATTGAGAACATCTTCTTTTAAGATTTTTTTCTGTATCTCCTGGTTCAGTCTGTTTTCTGAAAGGAGCAGTGCATATTTTCGTGAAAACCCGTCAAAAATAATCTGATTTATATTTAAATTAAAATCATATATAAAATTTGTTCCAATTTCTGCCGTTCCTCCCATCATCCCAGGGGATGAAAGATCCAGTGTCGGGACTTCGGATTTATATTGAATACTTCCTATAGCTCCGATAACAGGGTAATACAGGGAAGCAGCATCTCTGCGTTCAAGAACCCTTTTCCCAATCTCATCATTGATTATTGTAAGACTGTAATTGTTGTGCATTGCAGCTTCAAAGCATTCATTAAGAGTATAAACTTTCGTCCATCCAAAGATTCCTGTTATAAAAATAAGTACTAATAATATTACGCATTTTTTCATTCTTCTTTCCTGAATTTTACAGATTCCCAGGCAAATCTGCTAATGATTGTAGTATACATAATAAAACTAAATTAATTTTTTGTCTCATCCTTTTGATTTTTTTTATCCTTTTATGATATAGTTAAGACAAATTTTACTTGCGGAGTGAGACATTGAGAAAACTATTATTTTTATTTATTACAGTAATTGCAGTATTCGGGTTTATAGGCTGCATGGGAAGCGGATTAAATGGGCGCTATGTAGATGTATGGGATTTTCATGAAGAGGGTGATGCAGTTTCTGTATATGAGTTTAGCAGAAAGGGAGATCTTATTCAAAGTTTGAATATCAATCCCAATGAAAGCCTTAATTTTAAAGGCGTTGATGATACTGTTTCAGGTAAATATGAGTTGAAGGATAATATCATAAATATTATTTTAGACGAGGGCAGTTATGAGATGCAGATTCTTGAAAAAACCAAAGAATATATTGTATTTGGGATTCCCCAGGCTGATGGAGCTGTGTGGGAAAGGAAATTTCTAAAAGAATAGTGATTCATAAGTTCATAACTGTTTCAATTGTAGTTTGCAGTTCGGTTATAAGGTAGGGTTTTATGAGGGATCCGTTAAAGCCATACGATTTATAATCAGATATGACAGGACTGTTGGAATAACCACTTGAAATAATTGTTTTTACGTCTGAATCAATAACCTTTAGCTGTTTCATTGTTTCAATACCGCCCATCCCTCCCGGGATGGTGATATCCAGAATTATAAGATCAATATCTAAATTTTTGTATTTTTCAATAGCCTGTCCACCGTTAGCAACCGTAAAAACCGTGTGTCCCAGTTTGTTGAGCATTCCTTCCAGAATATTACGTATCATCTCCTCATCGTCCATTACAAGAACAGAAAATGAGTGTTTTTTAGAATTAACAATATTTTTTTGCTGATCTTTCCTGTATGGTTCCTGATTTCCTGTCACAGGAAGATATATTGAAAATACAGTTCCTTTTCCCTGCTCTGAGTGGACGTGAATAAAGCCATCATGTTTATGAACAATGGAATAGGTGACAGCAAGTCCAAGACCGCTACCCGTTTCTTTAGTGGTAAAATATGGATCAAAAATTTTATCAATATATTTTTTGCTTATACCTGTTCCAGTATCTTTTATTTTAACCATAATATAGCTGCCATGCCGGGGATGGTTTTCTTTAAAAGTTATATTTTCACAGCTTGCAGAGATAACTCCTCCATCAGGCATCGATTCCATACTGTTTAAAATAAGATTTTGTATTACCTGGCTAATCTGGTGTTTATCTACTTCAGTTATCCATAATTTTTCAGGAATAAACCATTCTGCTTTAATATTACTTCCATGAATGATAAATTCAATAGATTCTTTAACTATTTCACCGATAGATGCATTTTCCTTTACAGGGGCTCCGCCTTTGGAAAAAGTAAGAAGTTTTTGAGTTAAGGATGCAGCCCGGTGACATCCTTTTGAAGCATTTTTAAGGTATTTACTAAAATCTTTATTGTCAGATTTACTTAATACTGCAAGATCTATATTACCCAGTATTCCCGTAAGGATATTGTTAAAATCATGAGCAATCCCGCCTGCCAGAACTCCCACACTCTCCAGTTTTTTCAATTTCAGGATATCTGCATCTCTTTTTTTCTCAAAGGTTACGTCTCTGAAAACAAGAACAACTCCGAGTATATTCCCCTCGGAATCCTTTATCGGGGAGCCACTGTCGGCGATTGGTATTTTGTAACCTTTTTTATCTACAAGCAATGTATGGTTTGAAAGAGTTACTGTAGCTGTAGTTTTAATTACTTTCTCTACCGGACAGTCTTGTTTTCTTCCTGTAAGTTCATTGATTATATTAAAAATTTGACCAATTGGTTTCCCTTTAGCTTCTGCTAATTCCCATCCGGTAAGTTTTTCTGCTACATCATTCAGGAGAGTAATATTTCCTGATATATCTGTTGTAATGACTCCATCTCCAATACTCTTTAGAGTAACCATAAGTCTTTCTTTTTCTTCATCCAGATTTTTCTCTATTTTCTGTCGTAATAAGGCAGTAGCAAATGTCTGGCTGATAATCTGCAATCTCTGAATAAGTTTCTGAGTCAGATTAAACTGTGCTTTAGTACTGGGGAATGCCAGAGCTCCCATGAATTCGTTTTCAACTACAAGGGGGAGGACCAAAACAGAAAAGGCTTCAATAAACTTCATGTTCTCTTTATCTATGGAGGCTTCTTCAGGAAAGGTTTCCAAATCGGGGATAACTACAGATTTCGACTGCCTCAGCTGAGTGGCCATCCAGGGGAATAATTCTTCAGGATCATAAGGAACTACCTCTTTCCCATCTTTGGATCTCCAGGCAGTGGTTAAATAAAATCTATCTTCGGCGTCTAATTTAAAGATTAGTGCCCGGTCAATACCAAGTGTTTCTGCTGCCTTATGGAGCCAGAATGTAATTTTCTCATCAATTTCATCAGTTCTGATTGAAATAAAATCTCTTGATAGATCGGATAGTAAACTTTCATATTGTATTCTTTCTTCTAATTGCTTTTTATCCTGCTCAGATTTTATTACTGAAGAGAAAATATTGATTATAAATCTTAGTTTCTGAATAAAAGTTTTATCCCATGATACAGTTTTTGTTTTGTAGGCAAATAAAAATGCCCCTACTGTCTGGTTACCCGTTTTCATTGGGAAAAAAATAAATGATGATGTTCCCATTTTCTGCAAATTTTGTTTATCAACCCCGGCTGTTTCCGGGAGTTCATTGTACGATGAGACAGCAACAATTTCTCCCTGAAGGACAGTTAAAGTTAAATATGGAAATGATTGTGCCGGATCGTATAAAACAGGTTTGGTTAGATTTTCTTTTCTCCAGAAATCGCTTATAAAAAGATCCCCTTTTGGATGCCTTAGAAATAATACAGATACTTCAGCTTCCAGGGTGACTGCAATTTTTTCCATCCAGTTGTGTATATTTTTTTGTGTATCTTTCTCATCCCCATAACTAAAATCGGTAGAAAGGGCGGCAA
The DNA here is from genome assembly GCA_030600745.1 of Spirochaetaceae bacterium. Classification (GTDB taxonomy): domain Bacteria; phylum Spirochaetota; class Spirochaetia; order B11-G9; family B11-G9; genus JAJRQE01. The sequence continues at coordinate 3,884 of JAUVLL010000150.1, forward strand.
TAAGAGTTTCAAATTTTACCTGGCTTTCATGGTTTTGTTTGTTCATTTTAATTAGTATGTCATACTGTAGCGGGTTCGTCAAATCTGCAGGAACCTTTGATTATTATTATCACTTTATGATACAATTACAGCAATTTTACTTCAGGAGGATGAGTTGTTGAGGAAATTATCTATGGTATTTATTTTATTAATCACAGCATTCTCTCTTGCTGCTCAGGCACCGCCGCCTCCTCCCGCTCCTCCTTCTCCGGATCTTCCAACTGCAGTAACAACAGAAAACTTTTCTGATAATACAGTGGTCAGAGAAGGAGTATTTTCGTTTTTAAAAGACGTTCAGCTAAAAGGAACTACCTTTATAAAACATCAGCTTGATTCATTACGGGATGGCTTTACTCTTAAAACTTTTCTTATAATTACTTTTTTCTCTTTGGCTTACGGAATTTTCCATACTTTGGGCCCTGGGCACGGGAAACTGATTGTTATTTCATTTTTTCTAAGGGACAATACAACAAAGGCAGATGCTTTTTCTTTATCAGTTATAGTATCAGCTATCCATTCTTTATCTGCCATTATTCTTGCAGTACTGTTTCAATCCCTTTTGTCGTCTGTTAAGGGTATGGCTCAGGTAAAAGTACAAAATGGATTTACTCTGTTTTCCGGACTTTTAATTCTTTCTCTTGGAGTCGTGTATTTAATTATGCATATTAGAGGGAAAGACCATCATTCCGTAAAGATTAAACAATCTGATTCCAGTGGATCAGACCGGCAGGGACGGTGGAGGAGAAATCTTGCAGTAGGTCTGTCAATTGGAATTGTTCCATGTCCTCTTTCTCTTACAATAATGATGCTTTCTATTGTATATGGAATTTTCTGGATTGGGATATCCTCTGTTATATCCCTGACAATTGCCATGGTAATTGTTTTGTATCTGCTTTCTGTATATACAATTAAATCCAGAGATATTATCGAACACGGTAAAGTAAAAAAAGAGAGAAAAATTCTTACAACTCTGCTTAATTATGCAGGCAATATTGCACTGATATTCCTGGGAAGCTATTTTGTCTATAAAGGGGGAATTGCCCTATTTTAAGTGTAATTAAATAAATGAAAAGACTAATTATTTTATTATTTGCTATATTGCTACCGGTTTCACTTTTTGCTCACCCTCATAGCAGTATAAATGCTTATGCCCATTACTACTTTGACGAGTCGGGATTCATGGGATTTTATATTCAATGGATCTTTGACCCGCTGTACAGTTCTCAGATTGTATATGAGTGTGATATTGATAATAATCTTTCATTTTCAAAAGAGGAATTAAAACAGGTAGAGGCCTACTATTTTTCCAGGTTGGACGATTATAACTTTTATACTGACCTCCGGATAGAAGGCAGGAAAGAAGCTCTTGGTACACCTGTGAACTTCAGTGCAGAAATCGATACGGATGATGATAATGTAGTTATTTTTACCTTTTATGTTCCCGTCAATCGCCCATATAAATCAGGAGGGACGAGGGTTACTGTCGATTTTACCGATCATACAAATTATACGGCTTTTATCTGTCCCCAGCGTTCCCTGTCTGTTAATGGAGATGTAAATAAAATAAGCAGTGTAGTAATTAACCGTTTAGGGAGTATTTCATTTACATACCAATAAGAGTTATGTTATAATTTTAACAAAATATAAGGCTGGTCGGGACTTCGTTGCCTGGTCGGGACTCTGTCCCTGCTCGGCAATGCAACCGTTCCTGCTCGCCTATGTAACCTAAGGAGCTTAAAATGAAAAAAATTTTCAAAGTGCTGATGATTATCAGCTTCGTTGCTGTCTTTTTTGGATGTGCAACATCGCCTATTACGATGCCTGATGTGGAGCATAGTCTTGTAATTCTCCACACAAATGACTTTCATGGTCATCCTGTTGCTTTTTATGACTATCCGGCCGGTGGGCAGGGTGGACTTCCTGCTCAGGCAACTTTTGTAAATGAAGTCAGGGCAGCCAACCCCAATGTACTTGTATTAAGTGCAGGAGACCTTAATACTGGTCGACCGGAATCAAATTTCTTCAAAGCTGAGCCGGACATTATCGGACACAACTATATTGGTTATGATGCTCTTGCAATGGGTAACCATGAATTTGATCCTAATGCTGAGGAAATGCAGAAACAGATTGCAGATTCAGAGTTCCCCTGGTTATGCGCCAATGTGGTAAAGGAAGATGGATCTTATATTGATAATGTTCTTCCCTATATAATAAAGGATTTTGGAGATTTTAAAGTAGCCATTCTTGGACTCATGACAGCAGAGACTGCAAAAACCGGTAATCCTGCAAATATAGAGGGTTATGTGTTTAAGGATGAAGTTGAAGTTGCGAATGAACTGGTTCCTAAACTTAAGAAACAGGCTGATATAGTTATTGCACTGGTTCATATGGGTATTTATGATGATGCTGCAAAGGGTTCAAAGAAAGTAGCAGCAGAGGTCCCCGATCTTGCTCTTGTTATTGATGGTCACACACATACAAAGGTTGAAGAACCTATGATGATATTAAATAAGGTAACAGGTAAAGAAGTAGCCATAGTACAGGCCAGACAATGGGGACTCTACATGGGAGATGTGGATCTTCGTTTTATGAACGGAGAAGTTACAGGTCTTGATTACAAACTTGTTCCTATAAATGTTAAGTGGCGGGAAAAACTTGATGATGGAACCAAGGTTTATCACTTTGTTGATAAGGAAATTAAAGACGATGCAGCTCTGGCAGCACTTCTTCAGCCATTTGTTGATAAGGTTGATGCTGTACTGAGTGAAGTGATTGGTAGTGCTACAGCTCCTTTCCTTAATGATAACACAAGAAAAGTAGAAACAGCTATTGGTGATATGGTTGCGGATTCAATGCTCTGGTATGCCAATTCCATGAACCTTGGTGCAGATTTTGCCTTCCAGAATGGTGGTGGCATCCGTACTTCTATGGCAGATGGTGAAATTCAGAAACAGACTATTTACGAGGTGCTTCCCTTTGATAATTCGGTAATGACAGTTACTCTGAAGGGTTCCGATCTTATTGCTCTGTTTGATTATATTCCTGAAACAGTTGGGCACGGTGCCATGCCCCAGGTATCAGAAGGGGTTTCCTTTGTAATTGATGTTGCAGCCGGAAAGGTATCTGATGTTCTTATCAATGGTTCTCCAATTGATCCTGCTAAAGAGTATATAATTGCTACCAACTCGTACCTTGCATCCGGAGGCGACGGCTATAAGATGTTTAAAAATAACGTTGGTGTATACGATTCTTCTCTGATGCAGAGAGATGCATTCATAGATTATATTCAATATCTTGGTGGTACTATCTCGCCAGAAGTAAAGGGAAGATACACAGTTAAATAGGGTACAAATCCAACTCTAATATTGGCTGCCCGGTAAATAAGCCGGGCAGCTTTTTAAAAAGAAATGTGAAAACTAAATATGTAATTCTAAATGATAAACTTCTTCCATACGATGTAGCAGAGCTTCTTTTAACGGAAGGGACTGTCCCCGGGTATAAGTCGGTCCGGACAGTATTCAAGTCAGAGGAATATCCTGGTCGGGCATATCTGGAAAAACTTCTGGTACAGGCGGTAGAGGCGGAAATAAGTCATCCCCACACAGTTAAGTCTATTACCGAAATGCTGTCGAAGATGGTAAGAAATAATGGTCTGACAACTGGGGAAATTACTGTAAAAATAGTGCAGGGAAATAAAACCTTTTTGTATGCTGATTTTAAAGAATAATTGTAGGGGCAGCTATTGCCCCTACAACGATCTACTCAAAACTGTTTGTACCAATAAACATGTATATACCCAGGTTTT